>PFUQ01000195.1 GCA_002790175.1 Flavobacteriales bacterium CG_4_9_14_3_um_filter_32_8 | reverse complement strand
TAAATTGGCTCAAAAATTAGGTAGTGATTTTGATGATAAAGGACAACTTGCAAAAACTGGAAATATTAATCAGAAATTATTAAAAAAATTAAATTCGTTAAATTATTATAAAATTGCTCCTCCAAAATCATTAGGAATTGAATGGATAGAAAAGAATATTTTTCCAATTATTGAGGCAAGTAATATTTCGATTGAAGATCAGTTAAGAACTTTTGTTGAGCACATCGCCCTACAAATTTTAAAAATCATCACAGCCACGAATAAGAATGTTTTATTTACAGGAGGAGGAACATACAACACATTTTTAATGGATTGTATTTCTAATCTTTCAACTGCTAAAATAATTATACCATCAAAAGAAATTATTGAATTTAAAGAAGCCCTTATTTTCGCATTCTTAGGCGTTTTAAGGTTAAGACAAGAATTTAATTGCCTAAAATCGGTTACAGGAGCAGAAAAAAATAGCATTGGTGGTTGTATTTATCAGCCATTTTTATAATTAAATAAATTGAGTTATATTTGACATTTATTCATCGAAAAAAATAATTAATGGAAGAAGAAAAACAAGCTTGGGGTTCGAGAGTAGGACTAATACTAGCAATGGCTGGTAATGCTGTTGGATTAGGCAACTTCTTGCGTTTTCCAGTTCAAGCAATTCAAAATGGTGGTGGAGCTTTTATCATTCCTTATTTAATATGTTTTTTGTTAATGGGACTTCCTTTGTTATTTGTTGAATGGTCAAGTGGACGATTTGGAGGTAATTTCGGACATCATTCTACTCCATTTATACTTGATTCTATGGACAAAAAGAAGTTTTGGAAATATATTGGTGTTTTTGGAATATTTACCAATGTTGCTGTTGCATCTTACTATTGTTACTTAGAATCTTGGACACTTTCTTGGGTTTGGCATTCTATTTCAGGTTCTTTTGTAGGTCAAAGTCAAGAACAAGTTGCTAATTTTTTTGGAAATTATGTATCATTAACTACGATTGAGCCTATTATTTTTTGGATTATTTGTTTAACTCTCAACACATGGATTTTATCAAAAGGTTTAAGTGGTGGTGTTGAGAAAGTTGCAAAAATTGGAATGCCATTATTACTAATATTTGGAGCTTTTTTAGCGTACAAAGCAATTACATTACATACAGGAGAATCTGGAGCAATTAATGATGGTACCGCTGGTTTAAACTTCTTATGGACTCCTGATTTTTCTTCAATTTGGTCGGCAAAAGTATGGCTAGCAGCAGCAGGGCAAGTGTTTTTCACTTTATCTTTAGGAATGGGTTCTATCCATTGTTATGCTTCTTACATTAAGAAAAAAGATGATATAGCATTAAATGCTATGAGTGCTGGTTGGATGAATGAATTTGTAGAAATTGTACTTGGTTCTGCCATTTTAATTCCAATTGCTGTTGGTTATTTAGGCGTTGATAAAGTAATGGAAATGACCAAAAGTGGAGGTTTAGGTCTAGGGTTTCAAACGCTGCCCTATCTATTTCAACAATGGGGTGGAGCATTAGCCATAGCTGCAGGCGTTGCCTGGTTCGGTTTGCTATTTTTTGCTGGAGTAACATCCTCATTAGCAATGGGAACTCCTGTAATGGGATTTTTGCAAGATGAATTTGGTTGGAAACGTGGTAATTCAGCATTAGCCTTTGGTTGTATTGTGTTTTTATTAGGATTACCTACTGTATTATTTTTTAATTATGGAGTTTTTGATGAGTACGATTATTGGGCTGGAACTGTTTCACTAGTCGTATTCGCCTTGTTTGAAATCATTTTATTCTCTTGGGTTTTTGGCATCGATAAAGGTTGGAAAGAAATTATGGACGGAGCTGATATAAAAGTCCCAAACATTTTTAAATTCATTATTAAATACATAACTCCTATTTTTCTGCTAGGAGTATTTATAGGTAGTTTACCTGGAATTTGGAATCAAATCACTAATGTTGCTTTATATCAAGAAATAGCTGAGACCACAGATACTTTTGCTATAGAACAACTTAAAACAAAAATGCTATATGTAAACATTTCGCGTATAGGCTTGTTGTTGTTATGGTTAGCTATTGCCTATTTAGTTTATATTGCCTATAAAAAACGTATTAAAGAAGGGAGGTTTACATCATGAACACATCTGCATTAATAATGATGTTAGTCACAGAAGTAATTGTGACTTTCATTACAGCTTACTTTTTTTATAAAGTATTAACAACACCACCAAAACCTGAGCCTGATTCTTTCACGGAGAATGATGAGGAGATTAGAAATTAGAAATTTACGATTGGAGATTTACGATTTTAGATTTGAAGACTGTGATTGTGGATTGAATACTAAGATTTACAACTAATGTCTAATATCCAGTACCCAAAAATTAACTAGTAACAAAAAAAATTAGAGATAGGAAAAATGAATTACAAAGACTACTTTTCTTTTACTCGAGGAGAAAAAAGAGGAGTTGTTTTTTTCCTCTCGATAATCATTATTCTTATTGTTTTCATCCAGTTTATTGGTTATTTTAAAAAAAATCAACAAACAGATTTTTCTCAATTCGAAAATGAAATTAATGAATTTGAAAAATCAATAAAATCCGATTCCATTCATCCTTATAATGATACTTTAAAAATTGAATTATTTGAATTTAATCCCAATACTATTATTGATGAGGAATGGGAAAAATTAGGTTTTGTAGCTTGGCAAATTAAGACCATCAATAATTACAAAGCAAAAGGTGGCGGTTGGAAAACCAAAGAAGATGTTAAAAAAATATATGGTTTAGAAGAAAGTCATTATGAACAGTTAAAACCTTTTATTCTATTGCCCGATGAAAAGGAAAATATATTTAACAACACTTCTAAAAAAGAAGCAACCAAAGTGAGTTACTTTAACTTTGACCCAAATACTATTTCAAAAGAACAATGGGGCAACTTAGGGTTTAAAGACTGGCAAATTAAAGTTATTTTTAATTATAAAGAAAAAGGTGGAAAATGGAAAACCAAAGCAGATGTGAAAAAAATTTATGGTTTGGCTGAAGCTGATTATCTAAAATTAGAACCCTTTATATTATTGCCAGATGCAATTTCACCATCAGAAAAAGTAACATCGAAAAAAGCCTATACTACAAAAGTTAACATCAATACCGCTACTGCCAATGAGTTAACCAACTTAAAAGGTATCTTTTCTGAAAAATATGCTGAAATCATTATAAAATATAGAACTGAATTAGGAGGATTTGTAAGAAAAGAGCAACTCAAAGAAGTATGGAATTTAAAAGAAGAAACCTACAACGAATTTATCAATCAAGTTGAACTGGGTAATAATTTGCCTAAACAACTAAACATCAACAAAGCATCAGCTGAAGAATTAAAAGTTCATCCCTACATCAATTGGAACATTGCCAATGCAATTGTAAAATACAGAAAATCAAATGGTAATTTTAAAAAAGTAGAAGACATTAAAAAAATTCAAATTATTGATGCTGAAACTTTTTTGAAAATCGCGCCCTATTTAACAATTAACTAAAAAACAAATCAACTCCCTCCCTTTGGGAGGGTTGGGGTGGGATTTGTTTTTTAGTTATTTGAGATTTGTTATTTGAGATTTTGGATTTATTATCTTAAAATTGTAAACTATTAAAATAAACAAGAATGATTAGTACAAAATTAGCAAAAGTAATTCGTGATGTTCCTGATTTTCCTAGTCCTGGAATACTATTTAAAGACATAACTCCTATATTTTTGGATGCTAAATTATGTACAGAAATAGTGAACGAATTGGCAAAAAAAGTTGAAAAATTAAATTTAGATGCTATTGTTGGCATTGAAAGTAGAGGATTTTTCTTCGGAATCATGTTGGCAAACAAATTAAATCTTCCTTTTATTCCGATACGAAAAAAGGGAAAATTACCTTATAAAACAGTTTCCTACAGTTACGACCTCGAATATGGGTCAGCCGAAATTGAAATGCACCAAGAAGTAATTCAAAAAAACTGGAATGTATTGATTCACGATGATTTATTAGCTACTGGAGGAACAGCAGCAGCAGCAGCGGAATTAATTTTGAAACAAGATGCAACTGTAGCAGGATTTTCTTTTGTTGTAGAGTTAACATTTTTAGATGGCGTTAAAAAGCTTTCAAAATATTCTAAAAACATGGCTAATTTAGTAGCCTTTTAAAAGCACAAATTATGGATTTCGGAAAAACAGAAAATCAGCAAATGATTGCTGCAATGATTAAAGATTTTGGAGAAAAAAATATTCGTCCAAAAATGATGGAATGGGACGAATCTCAAAAATTTCCTGTAGAAGTATTTAAAAAATTAGGTGAATTAGGGTTGATGGGTTGTGTTGTTCCTACCGAATATGGTGGCTCAGGAATGTCGTACAATGAATATGTAACCGTTGTTTCTGAACTATCAAAAATTTGTGGTTCGATTGGGTTATCAGTTGCTGCACATAACTCCTTATGCACCAACCATATTTATCTATTTGGTAACGAAGAACAAAAGAAAAAGTGGTTACCAAAATTAACTTCTGCAGAATGGATAGGTGCTTGGGGATTAACGGAACATAATACAGGCTCTGATGCAGGAGGAATGAACACCACCGCAAAACAAGATGGAGATTACTGGGTATTAAATGGAGCAAAAAACTTTATTACTCATGCAATAACTGGAAGCATTGCCGTTGTAATTGCTAGAACAGGAGAAAAAGGTGATTCTCATG
This sequence comes from Flavobacteriales bacterium CG_4_9_14_3_um_filter_32_8, assembly GCA_002790175.1. GTDB lineage: Bacteria > Bacteroidota > Bacteroidia > Flavobacteriales_E > Vicingaceae. Next base: position 880 of record PFUQ01000195.1, on the reverse strand, counting down.
GAATGACTGCTTTTGCTATCGAAAAAGGTACAGCAGGTTTTTCGTCTGGAAGAAAAGAAAACAAATTAGGAATGCGTGCCTCAGAAACCGCTGAACTCATTTTTGATAATTGCAGAGTTCATAAAGACAATATGCTTGGCAATGTAGGGGATGGTTTTATTCAAGCCATGCAAATTTTAGATGGAGGTAGAATCTCCATTGCTTCATTAGGCTTAGGTATTGCAAAAGGTGCCTTAACCGCAGCAACAAAATATGCCAAAGAACGAGAACAATTTAATAGACCTATTGCTAGTTTTCAAGCAATCGCTTTTAAATTAGCAGAAATGGCTACAGAAATAGAAGCCGCAGAGCTATTAATTTTTGAAGCTGCTGATTTAAAAGATAGACATAAAGATGTTTCTAAAGTCTCTGCGATGGCGAAGTATTATTCCTCTGAAGTAGCTGTTAGAACAGCGACAGAAGCTGTTCAAATTTTTGGAGGATATGGTTATACCAAAGATTATCCTGCAGAAAAATATTATAGAGATGCTAAACTGTGTACCATTGGAGAAGGAACCTCCGAAATTCAAAAATTAGTTATCTCAAGAGAAATTTTAAAGTAATTTGCTGAATTATAAAATAATTTTCTAAATTTGCAGCCCTTAAAATAACTTAAAAAGTAAACAAATGATTATAATTCCTATTAAAGAAGGAGAAAACATTGAAAGAGCTCTTAAACGTTACAAAAAAAAATACGAGAGAACTGGAGCACTTAAAGAATTAAGAAACAGAAAACAATTTGACAAACCTTCTGTTATTAATAGACAAGGAAAGTTAAAAGCTATCTATATTGAAAAATTAAGAAAGGCTGAAGAATAAACCCTTCCTAATTTTTTACATC
>PFUQ01000165.1 GCA_002790175.1 Flavobacteriales bacterium CG_4_9_14_3_um_filter_32_8 | reverse complement strand
GTTCTTTCTGCTGCTCTAGAACTTTCCACACCATTTTCAGATTTTACCCCTTCCGAAAATATTCTTGCTCCTTTATCTATTAAAGAAAAATCTGTGCCGTCTTTTTCAACAACAGCCCAACCAATGCTGTTAGTACCTAAATCTAATCCTAAAATTTTGCTCATAATGTATAGTTTAAACTAAAGTTTAAATATATGTATTTTATTTGAAAAAATGTTGTAGTTTTACCATTAAGAAAAAAGAATCCTAATCTTTAATCTTATCACAATAAGGCTATATGCCGTAGGTTTTTACCTTTAGTCCCGCTTCGGTGGGACTTCTTTTTATATAAAAGAATTCTAATCTTTAATCTTATCACAATAATCCGTCAGCTGACGGAGTGGTGTAAATCTTTAGTCCTGCTTCGGTGGGACTTTTTTTTGTAAAAATTTGTTTGAGTTATGTCGTGTTCTCGATACGCCAATTCTTCGCTACCGCTTCGAATTACCTACTCGAACTGACAAAAAACAAAAATCATACTTTTTATATCATACTTTTTATATCATACTTTTTGTATCATATTAAAATTTTACTTAAATTTGCTGCATGGAAAAAGAGTTCAACCCATTTATATCGGCAGGTTATCGAGAACCAGCTTATTTTTGCGATAGAAAAGAGGAAAGCAAACAACTTACTCAGTTAATGCTAAATGGAGCAAATGTTACCTTGTTTGCTATTCGCCGCTTAGGTAAAACAGGTTTAATACACCATGTATTTTATCCTTACCGAAAAAACAGTAAAATAGTTTGTATATACATCGACATATTGGCAACTAATAATTTAGCTGAATTTACCAACCAACTGGCTACTGCCATTTACAATCGGTTTCCACCTCAAAAAACACTAGGAAAAAAAATAATGGATTTGTTTCAACGATTCAGACCCGTTATAAGCTTTGACGAATTAACAGGAATACCATCATTAAGTTTAACCATACAAACCACCGCTCAAAATGAAAATACTATTGGTCAGATATTTCAATTTCTTGACGAACAAAACATTAAGGTTGTTTTTGCTATCGACGAATTTCAACAGATATTAGAATACCCCGAGAAAAATACCGAAGCTATTTTACGAACACAAATCCAGTTTTTAAAAAACATTTCATTCATTTTCTGTGGGAGCAACCAAAAAATGATGCACGAAATTTTCAATTCAGCCAAACGTCCGTTTTTTGCAAGCTGTACCAACATAAGTTTAGGATTTATCAACGAAAACGAATACAAAACATTTATACTAAAAAAATTTAATGAAAACGATAGAACAATTACTGATGAGTGTTTAGACTTTATTTGCAAATTTACTCAGCTACATACTTTTTACACGCAATATTTTTGTTTTATACTTTTTTCGAAAAACAAAAAAGAAAACACCATTGAAGATGCCCGTGAAACAGCACTTAATATTTTACAATTAAACGAAAGCTCTTATTTTCAGTATAAAAATCTGCTAACAACTTCGCAATGGAATATTTTATGTGCAATTGCTAAAGAAGAAAAAGTATATCAACCTCAATCTAAAAAATTTGTAACAACTTATCAATTAGGCACTCCAGGTTTGGTAAAAAAAGGTATGGATGCTTTATTAAAAAAAGAAATTATTTTTTATAACAGTGGCGTAGAAACGCCTTATTATGAGGTTTATGATAAGTATCTAATGAGGTGGATTCAATACAAATAGAACCTAAAAGCGAAAACTACGTAAAACATTGATTTTAAATGTTTTATTATGATTAAACGCACCTTGTTTTTTGGTAACAAATGTTCGTTAACCACCAAATACGAACAATTAGTTATTAAAACCGAACTCAGAGAAACCATCGTACCCATTGAAGACATTGGTTTTGTGGTTATCGAACATCAAGAAAGTTACATTTCTATACCTACCTTAGAAAAATTGGTAACCAACAATGTGGCAGTTATTTTTTGCGACAACAAACACATGCCCAATTCTATGTTGCTCAACCTCAACTCACATCATATTCAACACGAAATTTTTAAAAATCAAATTAATGCAAGTGAGCCTTTAAAAAAACAATTGTGGCAACATCCTCAATTTTTGGGGCAAAAACGAAGTAGAGAAAGAACCTATTCCTACACAATTAGAGTTGTTTTAATTACTATTAAACCAAACTTGCCAATTGCTCTTCTAGAACTTTAATTTTTGCTTCGGCATCGGCTTTTTTCTTATGCTCGGCAGCAACAACTTGTTTTGGAGCACCACTCACAAATTTTTCGTTCGATAGTTTTTTCATAACAATGGCTAAAGAACCTTTGGCATAAGCTAATTCTGTTTTTATTTTTTCAATTTCTGATTCAATGTCAATATTCTCAGCCATTGGAATAAAATACTCATTCGATTTTACAACAAATGAAAATGCTCCTTCCACTTTTTCATCAACATATTTTAAACTCGATAAATTGGTAAGTTTAGTTATTAGTACATCTAAATGCTCATTAATAGTTTCATTCTTTTTAACTAAAACCTCTATTTGATCTTTATTGGCAATATTTTTCGATTTACGAAAAGTTCTTATTTCTGAAATTACTAAAGTGGTATCATCGAAATTCTTTAATAAAGTTTCATTTACTTTTCCAGCTTTCGGATAATCCAATAACATAATAGTTTCACCCTCTTTTCTATCTTCTAAATTTTGCCATAATTCTTCGGTTACAAAAGGCATAAATGGATGAAGAATTTTTAATAAATTTTCGAAATAAGTGATGGTTGTTTTCAAGGTAATCTCATCTATTGGTTTCAAATATTCAGGTTTCACACACTCCAAATACCAAGAACAGAAGTCGTTCCAAATTAATTTATACGTGCTCATCAACACATCAGACAATCGATATTTTGAAAAGTTATCTTCAATAAAAAGCAAGGTTTCGCTTAATTTAGCTTCAAACCATTCCATTGCAATTATAGAACTTTCTGGTTGGGTTAAGGCTTTATCAACTTTCCATCCTTTTACTAATCGGAAAGCATTCCATAACTTATTAGAGAAATTTTTACCTTGTTCGCATAAAGCTTCATCGAACAATAAATCGTTTCCAGCAGCAGCACACGATAACATTCCAAAACGAACGCCATCAGCTCCATAAGTAGTTATCAAGCCTAAAGCATCGGGAGAATTCCCCAATGATTTACTCATTTTTCTACGTTGCTTATCCCTTACCATTCCAGTAAAATAAACGGCATTAAATGGTTTTTGCTTTTCGATAGGTCTGTTACTTCCATCAGTTAATGGAATAGTTGGAGTAAATTCATACCCTGCAAAAATCATACGGGCAACCCAAAAGAAAATAATATCCCAACCTGTAACTAATACATTGGTAGGATAGTAATAATTAAAATCTGTTTTGTCTTCTCCAAAGCCATCAAATACCGAAATTGGCCACAACCAGGAAGAGAACCAAGTATCTAACACATCTTCATCTTGTTTTAAATCAGCCAATGTTAATGATTGATTACCAGATTTTTCTTTAGCGAATAGTAGAGCTTCTTCTTTAGATGCAGCGATTACATACTCATTTTGCTTGTTGTAATAATAAGCAGGAATTTGTTGTCCCCACCACAATTGACGAGAAATAGGCCAGTCTCTAATATTTTCTAACCAATGTTGGTAAGTGTTTTTAAATTTTGGTGGGTACAATTGAATGTCATCATTCATTACATGGGCTAGGGCTGGTTTTACTAGTTCTTCCATTTTTACATACCATTGTAACGAAAGTTTTGGTTCAACTACGGTATCTGGGTTTCGTTCGGAATAGCCTAAATTATTGGTGATTTCTTCTACTTTAACAATCAATCCTTGCTCTTCTAACAATTTTACCACATTTTTTCTAGCAGTAAATCGGTCTTGTCCAACAAAAATTCCAGCAGCTTCACTAATTGTTCCATCATCATTAAAAGTATCTATTACGGCCAATTGATGGCGTATTCCAATTTCATAATCATTGGCATCGTGAGCAGGGGTAACTTTTAACATTCCTGTTCCAAATGCTATATCAATATAATCGTCAGTAACAATGGGAACTTCACGATTAACCATAGGAACAATAACTTTTTTACCATGTAAATGAAGGTATCTTTCATCTTTTGGATGAACGCAAATAGCACTATCGCCCATTATGGTTTCTGGTCGAGTAGTTGCGATGGTAATAAATTTATTACTACCAACTAATTGATAGTTGATATGATATAATTTAGACTGTACATCTTTACGAATAACCTCTTCGTTGGATAAAGTTGTTTGAGCCTTTGGATCCCAGTTTACAATTTTCCAATCTTTATAGATGTAGCCTTTTTTATTTAATTCAATAAAAGATTGAATAACCGCATCCGACAATTTAGGCTCCATGGTGAAACGAGTTCTATTCCAATCGCAACTGGCTCCTAAACGTTTTAATTGTTCCAAAATAATTCCACCATATTTGTCTTTCCAAGCAAAAGCATGTTCTAAAAACTTTTCCCTTCCAATGTCATGTTTGTTAATTCCTTGTTCTCGTAATAAATTAACTACTTTAGATTCGGTTGCAATAGAGGCATGGTCTGTTCCTGGAACCCAACAAGCATTAAAGCCATCCATTCTGGCTTTTCTTATCAAAACATCTTGTATGGTGTTGTTAAGCATGTGTCCCATGTGTAAAACACCCGTAACATTTGGTGGAGGAATGACGATAGTAAATGGCTTTTTATCATTTGGTTTAGAGCTAAAAAAGTCATTTTTCATCCAGTAGTCGTACCATTTTTTTTCGATGGCTGCTGGATTGTAATTACTATCAATATTCATCATGTGTAGGTTTAAAATAAGTTGACAAAGATAAGTTTTTGTTGAACAAGTTTTATAAGTCAACAAAAGGATTGTTAATAATATTTTGGCATAATTTTAGATTAACACAAAAAAACATTATTCATTTTTGTTAAAGAAGTGTTAATGAGAAAATCAAACTAAAAATATAATGTAAGTTTGTTTTAATAAAAAATTTAAATTAAAAAATATGAAAAAATTAGTATTAACTTTCGGATTATTAGCTTTTATAGCGGCTGGTGTAAATGCACAAGTTGCTGAACCACAAGTTGGAGAAGTAAAAATTGTTAACCCAAATGCTCCTGTGATGACTTTTGAAACAGAAGAAGTAGATTATGGAACAATTGAACAAAATGCTGATGGTATCAGGTATTTTGTTTTTACGAACACAGGTAAAGAACCATTAATTATTTCTAATGCAAAAGGAAGTTGTGGATGTACTGTTCCTACTTGGCCAAAAGAACCTATTAAACCAGGAGAAAAATCTAAAATTCAAGTTAAATATGCTACTGATAGAATTGGTGTTATTAACAAAACGATAACTATTTCTTCGAATGCTTCAGAACCTACTAAAGTAATTAGAATTAAAGGTACAGTATTAGCACCAAAAACTTCACCAGTTAAAGAAACAACTGGAACTCCTGTTCAAAATTAAGTTTAGACAATTAGTTTCCGTAAAGTAACTCATCAAAATTCATTTTAACTTGCTACTCCAAAAAGTAGCAAGTTTTTTTACTATAGGTGGGTTCTAAAAATTGATTCGCATCAAAATTTTCATAGTTTTTTAGAGACAATGAAAATTTTTGAAACACTATCTGGATTCCGTCAGCTGACGGA
>PFUQ01000163.1:5716-10969 GCA_002790175.1 Flavobacteriales bacterium CG_4_9_14_3_um_filter_32_8 | reverse complement strand
AAAATGGAGCTATGAAAGAGTGGTTTAAAAATGGGAAGCTAAGTGTTGAGGGTTTTTATGTGAATGAAAAAAAAGATGGGGAATGGATTTATTGGCTAGAAACTGGAAATAAGGATTTTGTAGGTCATTTTGCAACTGGTTTAAGAGACGGACTTTGGACTTTCTACAACAGTAAAACAACAGAGAAAGACTACGAAGGACTTTACAAAGAAGATAAAAAAAATGGGGTTTGGGAGTATTGGTATCCGAATGGGAAAGTATGGAAAAAAGGTGCTTACTTAAACGATAATAAAGATGGTGAATGGAGTTATTGGAATGAAGCAGGGCAGTTAGTAATGCAAGGAGAATTTAAAAATGGAAAGGAAGAAGGCGAATGGGAATCATGGTACGATAACGGAGCCAAAAAGGACGTTGGTAATTTTAGCAAAGGTATTATGAATGGTATTTGGAATGGTTGGTTTGACAATGGTCAAAAAGATTATACAGGAGAATACAAACAAGGCTTAAAAGATGGGATTTGGGAACATTGGTACATCGATGGAAAACAAGAGTTAATGGATGCTTATACCGTTAAATCGGAACAGAAAAAAAGCTATTTAAAAGATACAGAAAATAAGTATGCAGAATTTATCAATGATAGATTAATTTCTGTTTTAGATGGACCACATTACTCTTGGTACGAGAATGGACAACCAAAAGAGGAAGGAACTTATAAAGATAATTTACAAGCTGGCAAATGGATTTATTATTATGATGATGGTAAAAAAATGTACGAACAAACATTTATTGATGGAAAACAAGATGGAAAAGTTACTTCGTGGTATGAAATTGGAACATTGGAAAGCGAAAAAAACTTTAAAAACTTTAAGCCAAATGGAAAATGGATTTTTTATGATAAACAAGCTGGCAAAATAAAAAAAGTAATGTACTTTAAAGACGGAGTAAAGGTTAAAGAAGAATAGGTTGTTTTATTTGTACTTATCCAATAAACTATAAACAGCATGAAATTTCCCATTTTGATATAGGTATTCATTCTCATCGATAAAAAGATGTTCGCCTTCTTTTATGTTTTGTAGGTTCATAACATCCGATTTTACAGTATGAACAGTTCCCTTAGTTTGTCTAGCTAAATTCAAATATTGGATATTTATTCTGTTTTCTGAACCACATAAAATTACATGTACTGGTTTTTTTATTTTATCAAAATATTCATAGTCTCGCATACTCTCATAATTATCTGCAACTAAAATGATTTCATCAGCATTCGGATAATATTTAAGTCCTTCAATAATTGCTTCCACATCATTTTCCAGATTTTCTCCTCCACCAGAACCATTTCGCATACATTTGGTCGCAGCCTTTATTACCGTTTCTAAATCCTTGTTTTCAGCCACATAAACACCTTTCGTTTCCAAAGGTTTTTTCTTTGCAGATTCTTTTTGATCGCCGTCATTAAAAAACACAAAATAAGCTGCTTTTTTGTTTTGGGCTTGAGCTTTGAGCCATACAAAAACCTGAGCACTATAAGGCGACATACTACCAGTTACATCGGTAACCACAATAAAATTTTTCCAAATGGTATTTCTATCAAAAGCATTTAACACGGTAGAGTCTTTGTACAAAGTTTGATTGTAAAAAAAATCTGGAGGAGGAACTGGTTTTACGGTATCCTTAAACCAAATAGTGTCATGCAAATAGCCTATCTTCAAGTCATAATGTGTTTTAATAACGTATTTTCTATTTTTGTTGTCAGCATCAACACTATCTTGTTGGTATAAAGCAACAGCCAAATTTTCTAAATAATTGGCTTCTAAATCCAGCGTATTTGGCGTTGAATTAGGTCGAAAAGTGAGTACAAAACCATGAAACATTTTATCACATTCGTTTCTAGAATTTCCATTGGTTTGACTAATCAAATCAAAATCCCAAAACCGATTTTCAAAAATTAATGGTGCTAATTTTTGTAACGCTATCAATCGGCTTTCATTCAATTTTATTTGATTAAAGGAGCTTGCCTTTCTATATTTGGTATAAACGAGTTCTAATTTAATTAGCACTTTTTCATTAATTTTTTTCTTTTGCTCAGGATTTAAAACGGTTTGTTTTGCAAAAGGCATGGAAATAAATAATTGGTTTTCTTTTAGTGAAGCAAGGTTAAACTCATTTTGATAATTAGGTTCAATACTTACCATTGCGTCAAACGATTGAGCCATTAAGGATGTTGAACAACACCAAAGAATAAGAAAAGAAAATCTCTGCATTAACATTGATATATTTACTTTTGCAATATACAAACAACTTTAAACTCACCACAATATTGCAAAAAGTAAAAGCCAAAAAACACCTTGGGCAACATTTTTTAAAAGATTTGGAAATAGCCAAAAGAATAGTGGACAGCCTTTCTTTGACTTCCCAATATAAAAAAGTGATGGAGGTTGGTCCTGGGATGGGGGTGTTAACGCAGTACTTAGTAGAAAACAAAAACTACCAAACTTTTGCAGTTGAAGTGGATAGAGAATCCATCGGTTTTTTGGTAGATAAATTTCCAATTTTAAAAGGCAATATTATTTATGGAGATTTTTTACATATAGATTTAAACGACATTATCAAAAAAGAACCTTTCGCTGTTATTGGTAATTTCCCTTACAACATTTCTTCTCAAATACTTTTTAAGGTATTGGATTATAAAGACCAAATTCCAGAAGTAGTTGGGATGTTTCAAAAAGAGGTGGCAGAAAGAATTGCTGCTAGACCAGGTTCAAAAACGTATGGGATAACCAGTGTTTTACTCCAAGCATTTTACAACATCGAATATTTATTTACTGTTGATGAGTTTGTTTTTGATCCTCCACCAAAAGTTAAATCGGCGGTAATTCGCTTAACAAGAAATGAAACAACTCAATTGAATTGTGATGAAAAACAATTTAAAACGGTTGTAAAATTGGCATTTAATCAACGCCGAAAAACCATGCGAAACTCCTTAAAAAGCCTCATTACAAATAAAATAAAAGAAAATACTGTTTTTAATTTACGACCCGAACAACTTTCGGTAGCCCAATTTGTAGAGTTGACGAATATGTTGATGTAAATTATAAAACATATCAATTTAGTCTCTTTATTTTAATTTTGTAGCTTTGCATAGCAAAAAACACGAGTTACCATGCATTTCGAACTAACCAAAGAATATTTAGATAACCTCAATGCTGCTGTAGAAAGCAATGTGGAGGCTAAAGTATTGGAACTCATCGAAGGTCTTCATCCTGTTGATGTTGCTGAAATTTTAAAGGAGCAAAGTTTAGAGGAGGCAAAAGCATTTTATTTTCATTTACCAGAAGAGTTAGGTGCTGATGCCTTAGTAGAGTTGGATGAAGATGTCCGGGAACGGTTTTTAAATGAAATTTCTTCTAAAGATATTGCGGGTAAGATTATTAATCAGTTAGATTCCGATGATGCTGCTGATGTTATTGGTGAGTTATCGGGAAAAAAACAAGATGAGGTAATTTCTCACATCCAAGATATTGATAAAGCGAGTCATATTATCGATTTATTGCATTATCACGAAGATAGTGCAGGTGGATTAATGGCTAAAGAGTTAGTGAAGGTGAATATTGATTGGGATATTGCTACTTGTATTAAAGAAATTAGAAAACAGTCGGAAGAAGTTGAAAATATGTTTACTGTTTATGTGGTAGATGATATGGGAATTTTAAGAGGACGTATTTCATTAAAAAATTTAATATTAGCCAAAGAAAGTAAAAAAGTAAAGGATATTTATACGGCAGAATTAATTTCAGTAAAAGTTGATACTGATAATGAAGAAGTGGCTCAAATAATGGAGAAGTATGACTTGGTAGTTATTCCTGTTGTTGATGAAATTGGTAGGTTATTGGGAAGAATTACCATAGATGATGTGGTAGATGTGATGAGAGAAGAAGCCGAAAAAGATTACCAAATGGCTTCTGGTATTTCCGAAAATGTTGAATCTTCTGATAGTGCATGGATATTAACAAGAGCAAGATTGCCCTGGTTGTTAGTAGGATTGTTGGGAGGAATTATGAGTTCAAAAATTATTGGTACTTACGAATCTCAAATTCAAATTCACCCCGAAACCGCCTTTTTTATTCCGTTAATTGCAGCAATGGGAGGAAATGTTGGTGTTCAGTCTTCCGCACTTGTTGTTCAAGGAATTGCAAATAATTCATTAGGATTAAAAAAGGGCATTTGGACACAATTATTAAAAGAAATTAATGTTGGATTAATCAATGGAATAGTTTGTTCTGGAATAATTTTCTTGTTCAATTTTTTCTTTTCCGATAATTTTTCCTTAGCAATTACTGTTAGCACCGCCTTAATGTCTGTCATCTTTTTTGCAGGAATTTTTGGTGCCATTGTTCCGTTGTTATTGAACAAATATAAAATTGATCCAGCTTTGGCAACAGGTCCTTTTATCACTACCACTAACGATATTTTTGGAACATTTCTTTACTTTTATATCGGGCATTTAATGTATGGAGTTGCATGAGCCGAAAAGTACTTTTTTTAGACACTGTTCATCACATTTTAGAAGAACGTTTACTCACTCTTAAATATGTTTGTGAACATGATTATTTTTCTTCCAAAAAAGAAATAGAAGCAAAAATAGCTAGTTACTTTGGGATAGTAATAAGAAGTAGAATTACTCTTGACCAAACATTTTTAGACAAAGCAACAAACCTAAAATTTATAGCACGCTCAGGGTCTGGTTTAGAAAACATTGATATTGTTGATGCTCAACAAAAAGGAATAAAAGTGTTTAATTCTCCCGAAGGAAATAGAGATGCAGTTGGCGAACATGCTATTGGAATGTTGTTGTCCTTATTTAATCAATTAAAAAAAGGTGATGCAGAAGTTCGACAAGGAATTTGGGATAGAGAAGGAAATAGAGGTATAGAACTTGCTGGAAAAACGGTTGGGATTATTGGCTATGGAAACATGGGCAATGCTTTTGCAAAAAAACTTTCTGGGTTTGAATGCAAAATTATCGCTTACGATAAATATAAAGTTAGAAGTCCGAATCCGTCAATTGACGGACGAAGTTGGGCGGAAGAAGTTTCTCTAGAAGTATTGAAAGAAAAATCAGACATTATTAGTATTCATTTGCCGCTTACCGCAGAAACACAACATTATGTGGATGCCAAATTTATCTCATCTTGTAAAAAATCGTTTTACCTGATAAATACAGCACGAGGAAATCATGTTAAAGTGCCCGACTTA
>PFUQ01000163.1:0-5707 GCA_002790175.1 Flavobacteriales bacterium CG_4_9_14_3_um_filter_32_8 | reverse complement strand
TGTGTTGGAATATGAAACTAAATCGTTTGAAACCATCCACTCCAAAGATTTACCTGATGCTTTCAACTTCCTAGCACAATCGGATAAAGTGGTGCTAAGTCCTCATGTAGCTGGGTGGACAAAAGAATCGTATCGTAAACTTTCTTCGGTTTTAGCCGATAAAATTGAACAAGAATTTTAAGCATTTATTTTTTACCAATTTTCCCTACCTTTTTGATAGGCAGGTTTTTCCCTTTTGCAGGAGGTAAAAAGTTTTCTGGTGTAATTACTTTTTTGCCAGTTTTGAATTCTAAAGCTAATCTTGCATCTTTAGCAATTTTACCACCATTTTTACTGGCAATGGCATTTTGTTTCAACCCTATTGCTTTTTCTGTTTCTGCAATTTGACGAGTAGATAATTCTGCCAATGCAGTAAAAATCAACTCTGCTTCACTCATGTGGTCACGTAAATTTTGAGTTTTAAGTCCTTTTAAATCTTTGTGTTTCTTTACAGTTAGTCCTGTCCATTCCTGATGAATGATGTTGGTTAAAAATGCAAATTCATCTGATTTTTGAACACCACTATCTTTCCAATAATCCGTAAGTTTATTTCGAGTTTCTTGCCCTGTCATTCGTTGCTGAATCCACTTTTCGCTTCTTCCTAATTTCTGCCAGTTTTCTCTTGCTCTGTCTAAACTTTGTGCAGGGTCAGCAATTTCCTGCATTCTTTCATACCCTGTTTTTGCCAACCATTGTTTAAAAGGTTCTGCTTTTGGTGATGGGATGGATTGAATCATTCTTAGTAAATCTGGAGTATCAAGGCAATCCGTAGCATATTTTTTACCATCGCTTGCTTCCATTTTCAGTTGTACGATTTTTTCGTACAACTGACTTCCCTCTGACTGGAGTTTCTTTTTTAAATCACTCCAATATCTTTTTGGAATGCTGCTATCAGTAAGTATCTCTATCACATCAATTACAGAAAAATACCATTTTTCTTGTTCCTCATCCCAATGGGTGCGGACTTTTTTGCTTTCAAAGAGTTTAACATTGCTCATGGTAATAAATTTAATAGTTACAATTTAGTAGTTTTGGGTATCTCAAAAATAGTGATTTATATCAAATGGTTTTTGTTTGGAACAAAGCATTGAAAAAATTACCAACCCATTTCAAAACTTGATGCTATTTTTTTATCCTGTATTTATTTGCGAACTTAAACTTGCTACGTTTTTAGCCGATAAAATTGAGAGAGAATTTTAAACGCTATTTAAAATAGTGTTTGATAACATCAAATGGTTTTTATAAATAGTGTTTGTTTATATCAAATGTTTTTATATCTTTGTGTATAAAAGCAAGTAATTATGGAAAAAGAACTCTATAGATACAATCCTTGGTGGGAAAACAATACAAATTTGTTAACTAATTTACTGGATAGAAACGAAAGTTTTGAATTTCTACTACCAAACATAACCAATAAGCAAATAGTCTTTTTAACTGGTTTACGCAGAATTGGAAAAACGAGTCTAATGAAGCTTTGCATTAAGTATTTAATTAATGAAAAAAAGATTAACCCAATTCATATTTTATATGTGAGTATGGACGATTTCCTTTTATTGGGAAAAACTATTATCGAAATTGTTGAAGGCTTTAAAATGCTTCATAAAATTAAAAATGAACAACCTATTTATTTATTCTTAGATGAAATTACATTTGTTGATGATTACGAATTGCAATTAAAAAATCTCTACGATAAAGGCAATTCAAAAATTTTTGCATCATCTTCAAGTGCTTCTTTGTTGCATAAACAAAAAGGATATTTAACAGGACGTAGTATTACTTTTGAGGTTTTACCTTTAAGTTTTGAAATGTATTTACGTTTCAAAAACATTACCATCAAGAAAGCTGACGAGCATTTACAAGAGTCTTATTTTAAAGATTATTTAGCAACTGGTGGAATTCCAGAATATGTATTAACGAATGATGCTGCATATATTAGTGAGTTAATGGACAACATCATTTACAAAGACATTGCTGCTGTTAATGGTATTCGGCAAATAAAACAACTAAAAGATTACTTTTTATTACTCATGGAACGGAGTGGAAAAACCATGAGCATTAACAAAGTAGCTAAAGTATTAGGAATTTCTACGGAAACATCTAAACGCTACTTTGATATGTTTTGCGATACTTTTATTATAAGTCCTGTTACAAGATACGGGAAACTAAACGAACAGTTAGTTTCTCCAAAAAAAATTTATTGTTGCGACACAGGTATTAGAACCTATTATACTGGTGAAAGAGATTGGGGTGCTTTGTTCGAAAACTACACATATCTCCGATTGAAACATTTAAACTTAAGTTATATCTATGAAAACACTACCGAATTGGATTTTATTTCGCAAAATAAACTATTAATTGAGTGCAAGTTTCATGATGAAGTCTTGAGCGAGAAACAACAACTACTCTTTGATAACTTTAAGGCAACTGCAAAACATATTGTGCGAAATCAAAAAGATATTGAAGCCATAAGGTTGCAAAATAAAAGTTGAAGTGTTTTTAGCCGATAAAATTGAGCAGGAATTTAAGGAATTATAAATTCAAAATCCAAGCTTTAGCGTTATGTGCTTTTGCAGTTGCTAAAACTTCTATTGCTTCTCTTTTAGTGGAAAAACTATTGTAACTTACCGTCCATAGTCCTTTTCTTTTGCCAATAATGGTAGCATTAAAACCATCTTTTTTTAACTGTTTTACTAATTTTTTTGCATTGTTTTTATCAGAAAAACAACCCCCGACAATGTGGTAATGTAATTCATGATCTTCAGTAGCAACAAACGTAGAAATTGCTTCACTGTTAGTTGGGGTATCTTTTAACTTTACCACAAATGGAGAAATAGCTGCATCCAACTTAATTTCTAAAAAATTAGTACTATCAGCTACCAAAATTAGTTGTTCTTTAATAGACTTTTCGTCTATTTCAGCTACACTAATTGTTGATTGATGAGGAGCATAAACTGCTTTTATGTCCGATTTAAAAGGATTTAAATTAGCAGTATTAATAGTACCTGTTAAGTTGTATTGGGAAGGAATCCAAATGGCAAAAAATGCAAGAGGGATGGTAATTGCTGCTGCAACCAGCCATTTTTTAGAAACAGTATTCTCCATTTTTGAGGTAATCAATGGAGTTGTTCGGTCTTTAAATTGGTTGGTTATTTTGTCTTCTAATGTTGGTCTTTTAATCGGTTGTTTAGAAAAAATTGGCAAACCGTAAGAGTCTAACAAATAATTAACAGTAGCAGCAGGTTCAAATTGAATTCGTTGTTCAACATCTAAAAAAAGTGTTCCAACATTTTGAAGAACAATTTTCTTTTTCAATTTCAGATCCCTATTCATTACGGTAACTGCTTCTTCAATTTTTTGGCAAGAAAAAGGATAGCTTATTGCTTCTTTTTGAGCAATAAAATTAGCCAACAGACCATCATTACTATTCAGGTTTTTATTAAAAGAAATTCCTTTAGAAGGAGGATGTAGGGTATTTTGTATGGTTTGAATAGAAGCTGATTTATAATTGGCGACAAAACCACCCATACCAGGAACGATAACACAATCGTATTGGAATAATAATTCGGATATGTATTGGTCTAGTTTCATTTTGGGCTTACGAATGTATAAAATTAAAGAAAAGAAAGTCTATTTAAAAGTAATTTTTTCTAAATCGGCTGGGGTGTCAATTGCAATGCCTTCGTGTGTAGTTACGGCAATCTTAATGGTATAACCATTTTCTAGCCATCTTAATTGTTCTAATTTTTCTTTTATCTCTAATGGAGATGGTGGCAATTGGCTAATTTTTTTTAGTACCGTTGTTCGGTAACCATAAATGCCAATGTGCTTGTAATAAGTATGTTTTTTTAACCAGTTTTCTTTTGCTACGTTTTTTATTGGAGGAATTGCTTCTCTGCTAAACATCTTCGCAAAATTGTTTTCGTCAATGTCCACTTTTGGTCTGTTCAGGTTGAATAATTCTTCTTCGGCATCTATTTTTTTGATTAATGTAGCAATGTCTGTTTTAACATCCTCAAAACATAAACTCAATTGATTAATTTGTTCAGGATTAATAAAAGGTTCGTCGCCTTGTATGTTGATTACAACATCGTATTTTTCTTTTAATTTGTTAATTACTTCAGCACATCTTTCGGTGCCACTTTGGTGAGCGGAAGAAGTCATGATTACTTTTCCCCCAAAACTTTTTACGTGTTTAAAAATTCGTTCATCATCGGTAGCAACAATAACTTCAGTTAACGATTTGGCTTTTTTTGCTTGGTGGTAAACTCGCTCAATCATTGTTTTTCCATTAATTTTTACCAATGGTTTTCCAGGGAAACGAGTAGAGCCAAATCGAGAAGGAATGATGCCAATAATTTTCATTTACGATTTACAAATTTGATGAGATTAATAAAGATAAAAATAGTTATTTTTACTTAGTTATGAATGATGATTTACTTTATAATATTGCAATTACCGAACTGCAAGGTATTGGCGACATTACAGCAAAAAAGCTAATTGCTTATTGTGGTAGTGCAAAACAAGTTTTTAGCGAAAAAACAAAAGTGTTAGAGAAAATTCCAGGAATAGGTAGTGTTTACGCCAATAGTATTTATCAAAGTAAAATAGAAGCTTTAGCGATAGCTGAGAATGAGCTTAAATTTATTGAAAAAAATACGATTCAAGCTCTTTTTTATTTGGATGAAAACTATCCAAAACGATTGCTTCATTGTGAAGATGGACCTGTTGTTCTCTATTCAAAAGGCAACATTGATTATAATAATCAAAAAGTAATTAGCATCGTAGGAACTCGGAATGCTACGGATTATGGAAAAGAGTTTTGTAATCAAATTGTGAGCGATTTAGTACCGCACCATCCTTTAATTGTTAGTGGTTTGGCTTATGGAATAGACATTTGTTCGCATAAAGCGGCAATTAAAAATAATTTAGCAACAGTTGGGGTTTTGGCTCATGGTTTAGATAGGCTGTATCCATCACAACATACTGCTGTTGCCAATCAAATGTTAGAAAATGGAGGATTGGCTTCCGATTATAAAAGTGGTACAAACCCAGACCGTGAGAATTTTCCTAAAAGAAACCGAATTATTGCCGGGTTGTCGGATATTACAATTGTAGTTGAATCGAGTAAAAAAGGAGGCTCGTTAATTACAGCTTATCTTGCTAATGACTACAACAGAGATGTATTTGCTCTTCCAGGTAGGCTTTCAGATGCTCAGTCGGAGGGGTGTAATAATTTAATAAAGAGTAATAAAGCTGCATTAATTCAGTCGGTTAAAGATATTGAATACATTATGAGTTGGGAATCGAAAAAAATTACTGACCATAAACAGCAACGCTTATTTGTTGAACTGTCGGAGGAAGAAAAAATGATTACTCAATTGCTTTCACAAAAAGATAAATTAGCCATAGACGATCTTTCGTTACAAGCAAAATTCCCGATGAGTAAAACCGCTTCTTTGTTGCTCAACTTAGAGTTTAACGGAGTGATAAAATCTTTGCCAGGAAAAATGTATCAATTGGTTTAGTAGCAAAAATTATAAATAAAAAAGCCTGCTCGATAGAACAGGCTTTCATCATTAAAAAGTTTAAGAATAACTATTAAATCACTTTTACATTTACTGCGTTTAATCCTTTTCTTCCTTCTTGCAATTCAAATTCTACGGCATCA
>PFUQ01000227.1 GCA_002790175.1 Flavobacteriales bacterium CG_4_9_14_3_um_filter_32_8 | reverse complement strand
CTTTAACTTTTTTCAATGGAATTTTGACCAAAATAGATGCAAAATCAACCAAAATTAGCTTTTATAAGGAGCGACTAGCTAAATTTGTTGGTATTACTATATCGTAGAAAATTTGTGAATTTTACGAATTAATCTTCCGCTGATTCTTCCATCGTATGATAAATGTTTTGTACGTCATCATCTTCTTCAATTTTTTCTAACAATTTATTAACATCTTCTTCTTGTTCTTTAGTTAATTTTTTGGTTTGTTGAGCAATTCGTTCAAAGCCAGAAGAAAGAATTTCTTTTTTATTTTCCTCTAAATATTTTTGAATTGAACCAAAGTTCTCAAAATGAGCATAAATAATTATTCCATCATCATCAACAAAAACCTCATCGGCACCATAATCAATCAACTCTAATTCCAGTTCTTCAGGATTAGTGCCATCGTTTACAATTCTAAAATTGCAGGTATGATCGAACATAAAAACTACAGAACCAGCTGTTCCCAAATTACCATCACACTTCGTGAAATAGCTTCTTAAATTGGCAACAGTTCTGTTATTATTGTCCGTTGCTGTTTCTACTAAAACAGCTATACCATGTGGTGCATATCCTTCAAAAATAACTTCTTTGTAATTACTGGTATCTTTGTCTTTTGCTTTTTTAATGGCACGCTCAACATTCTCTTTGGGCATATTGGCTGCCTTTGCGTTTTGAATGACAGCACGTAATCGTGAATTACTTTCAGGGTCTGGACCACCCTCTTTTATTGCCATTACAATGTCTTTACCTATTCTAGAAAAGGTTTTAGACATTTTTCCCCAACGTTTAAATTTTCTTGCTTTTCTAAATTCAAATGCTCTTCCCATTTGTCAAAAAATTATTAAATTATTAAATTATTTTTTTTAATTGATGTCCCATTTTGTCTCTTTTTGTTTCTAAATATGCTTTATTGTGCTTATTAGAATCAATTTCAATAGAAACATTTTCTACAATTTCTAATCCGTACGCTATTAAACCAGTTCGTTTTTTAGGATTGTTACTCATTAAACGGATTTTAGTAACTCCTAAATCTCTTAATATTTGTGCTCCAATTCCGTAATCTCGTTGATCTGCTTTAAAACCTAATTCTATGTTTGCTTCAACGGTATCTCTTCCATCTTCCTGTAATTTGTAGGCTTTTAATTTGTTTAACAAACCTATACCTCTTCCTTCCTGATTCATATATACAATCACCCCTTTTCCAGCTTCCTCAATCATTTCCATTGCTTTTTGTAATTGAGCCCCACAATCGCAACGGCAAGAACCAAAAACATCACCTGTCATGCATGATGAATGTACTCTCACTAATATAGGCTCATCTTCTTTCCATGTTCCTTTTACCAATGCTAAGTGATCCATTTCGTTGGTGATTTGTTGGTAAGCAACCAAATCGAAATCGCCATAAGCTGTGGGTAATTTTACTTTTACTTCTCTTTTTATTAATGTTTCGTGTTTTAAACGGTATTCAATTAAGTCTTTAATTGAAATTATTTTTAAGTGATGTTTCTTACTAATTTCTAATAGTTGAGGTAAACGAGCCATCGTTCCATCCTCGTTGAGTATTTCCACTAAAACACCTGCTGGTTCAAAATCTGCTAATTTGGCTAAATCAATAACAGCTTCGGTATGCCCAGCTCTTCTTAACACACCTTCCTTTCTGGCTTTTAAAGGAAAAATATGTCCTGGTCTGCCTAAATCTGAAGGTTTGGTATTTGGATTAATTAATGCTAAAATCGTTTTTGCTCTATCGCTAGTAGAAATTCCTGTAGAACAACCACTTCCTTTTAAATCGACAGAGACAGTGAAAGGGGTTTCGTGTAAAACGGTGTTATGCCCGACCATTAAATCCAATCCTAATTCTTCACATCTACTTTCTATTAATGGTGCACAAACCAAACCACGACCATGAGTTACCATAAAATTAATAACATCTGAAGTAACATTTCTGGCAGCAGTAACAAAGTCTCCTTCATTCTCTCTATCCTCATCGTCCACCACAATAATTATCTTCCCTGCTTTAATATCTGCTATTGCTTCCTCTATTTTATTTAACTTTGTCTCCATTAACTATTATTTTGCAGCAAAATTAGGAATTTGTAGAGAAGTGATAGCGTAATTGAGTAATTAAGTTATCAAAAAAAGATTCCCATTTTTTTGAAAATGTTAGAATAGATTATGGCAAGAGTACTAGCAATAGATTATGGAAGCAAACGAGTTGGAATTGCAGTTACTGATGAATTGCAAATTATTGCCAGTGGCTTAACCACCGTTCATAGCAAAAATATTATTGCATTTTTAGAAACTTATTTTAGTAAAAACGAAGTGGAATGTGTTGTGGTTGGTGAGGCTTTAGACTTAAAAAACAATCCTGCTGAGTCGGCTAGATTTATTGAACCTTTTGTAAAACATTTAAGCAGAAAATTTCCCAACCTGAAAATTGCTCGTGTTGACGAACGGTTTACCTCTAAAATTGCTTTTCAAACCATGATTGACAGCGGTTTGAAAAAGAAAGCCAGGCAAAATAAAGCGTTAATAGACGAAATTAGTGCAACTATAATTTTACAGAGCTATCTAGAACAGAAACAGAAGTTTTAAACTATTGTGCATTTATTAATTGAATATAGTCAAATAAAATATTAGTTGATTAGTTGCACCACGTTGTTCTTTTATTTAGAAATGTTAAAAATTCATAACGAGTAACAATATGCTTTTTTTTGTTACGTTTATACCTGAAAATAAGAAACTTACCCACTAAAAATGAATAAAAAAACCACCTCCATACTTTGCCTTACTGCATTGTACAGCATTTTCTTTTACCATCAACATGCTGGAATCAACTTTTTAATTTTCACCATTGCTGCCATTGCATTTTTTTATTTTCAAGATAAAACTATTTTTAAAAGCAAAGCAGTGCTAGTCGTTAGTTTTGCAGCAGTTTTTGCAGCTAGTTTTTTGATGGTTAACGATTCTACACTTTCTGGTTGGGCGACTGTTGTAGCACTGTTAGTGTTACCAGGAGTTATTATCAATAGGCGTTCATCGGTGCTCATCGATTTATTTTCTTCTCTTTATTCAACTACCATTTCTCCTGCTTTTATGATTGTGGAAATGATTGAATCTGGAAAAAACGGAAAAGGGAAAGGATTTTTGCATTTACTCAAATACATCGTTCCTATTGTTTTTGTTATTGCTTTCTTTTTTATTTATCGAGCAATGAATCCATTATTTGAAAAGTTTACACAAGAAATTGCAGAATTTATTAGCTTAGAATGGGTGTTTTTTACCTTAGGTGGTTTCCTTTTGGTGTATAGTTTCTACAAACAAAAACGAATTGCAGGCTTGGATGATTGGGAAAAAAATGGGGCAATAGCTATTGATGAAGCTGCCGTTCGACCTCCAAAATGGAATGAGTCTGTTGCTTTTTTGTTACTTTTTGTGGCACTCAATGCCATGCTTGTTGTTGTTAACTTAATGGACGTGAACTACCTTTATTTAGGACAAGGAATGCCTGATGGTATTACGCATAAAGAGTTCGTACACAAAGGAGTAGGAATGCTTATTTTAAGCATAATTTTAGGTATTTCTATATTACTTTTCTTTTTTAGAGGAGCTCTAAATTTTTCTAAAAACAAAACATTTATCAAAGCCCTCGCGTTTTTGTGGGTACTGCAAAATATTTTTATGGTTTGTTCTACAGCTATTAGAAATACCATGTACATTGATGCGGCTTTATTAACTTATAAAAGAATTGGAGTTTACTTTTGGTTGTTTTTTGCCATTATTGGTTTAATTACTTTATTTATCAAATTAAAACAAAACAAAACTGTTTGGTTTTTGTTTCGATACAACTTTGCATCTTTATTTGTAGTGCTTATTCTTAGCTCTGCTTTTGATTGGGATTGTATTATTTCTACGTATAACATTAACCGAGCAAAACAAATGGTAGAAATTTCTTCGTTAGACAAAAATTATTTGTTAGACATTTCAGAAGGAAACATTAAAGCTTTATACGAAATTAAAAATTTAGAAGGTTTTGAAGTAGATTCTGTCTATTCGTATGATTATTATAGAAACGATTTTAGTTTTGATATGAACAATTACGATTACAACCTTTCTAACAGTAGTGCATTGGATTGTAAAGTATTTGATTTTTTAAAATCAGATGCTCAAGGAGATTGGAGGTCATACTCGGTAAGAAGAACCCAAGTACGAAAAGATATCCAACAACTCCATGCCAATGGCATGCTAAATTCGTTGGAATTACAAGAACATTACATCACATCGCTAGCCCCTATTTATGGACTAACCAATATAATAGAGCTAAATTTAAACAATGATAATTTTTCAACTGCTTCCCAATTGGCTGGCATTAATGAACTTCCTCAGCTGAAAAAATTATACTTAAACAATAACTACATTTCTAAGTTAGACACCTTAAAACCCAACACCAACCTAACTCATTTAACCCTTCAACAAGATGAAATCACCAATTTAAAATTCTTAAAAAACTTCCCCAATTTAGACTCGTTAGAGCTCAGTAATAACAAATTAATTACTTTATCTTCCTTGCCTGCTTTAAAACACCTTAAAGCGTTACGTTTAGATGGAAATCCGTTAAATGATATTAGCAAATTAACGGTATTAACGAACTTAAAAGAATTGTCGTTAAACAACATCGTTGGAAATGTGGGTAAATTTCCAGCACTAAATACTGTTGCCAATTTAAGTGTAAATGGTTCGCAAAATATGGTAAAATATGGGTTAAACAATGCCAACTCCTTTCCTTCCCTAACTTATTTAGATGTTTCCAATAATGTACTCTACGATTTAAGTGCTTTTATAAACAAAGAAAATAAGAGTAAAATACCACTTTTGCAATCGTTAAACATTAGCTCCAATAGTTTTTCAACTCTTCATAGTATTGAAGTTTTTAATCAACTTACCTACTTAGATGTGAGCTATAACAAATTATACCACATTATTGGTTTAGAAAAATTAACTCAACTCAAACAACTTAATTTGAGCAATAACGATATTCGAGAGTTACAATCTTTAGAAAATATGGTTCTTTTGCAAGAACTCAACTTAAGCAACAATGCTAATGTTGATGATTTTAAAGAGCTTGCTAAGTTAACTCAATTAACTTCACTTATTTTATCAGGAACTTCTATTCGAGATTTGCAACCTCTCAGTACTTGTAAGTTATTACAATTATTAAACCTAACTGGTTGTCGAATTTCTAATTGGAATGCTTTAACAGCCCTTACTCAATTAGAAAACCTTTCGGCTTCCTTTCTCACTAAAGAAGATTTAGCAACTTTTAAAAGACTTCCCGACTTAAAATACTTAACCATTACCAACAGCGAAGAAAGCGTTGTGGCTTTGTTTAAAAAGGAACTTAAGGATGTAGAGATTTATTAATTTTTTATAAAAATAGAACTATTAAAAACTAAATACTCTAGATCACTACTGTCCAACCTTAACTAAAACAAATTCAGTTGGTTAGGGTTTATATTATTTGTTTTTTGTCATTCAATTTCTTGAAACGCTTGTTTTATCGGTATTTTTTTCAAAAACACAAACACTTAATTTTTGTAATAAAGTGTAGAGCGAATGT
>PFUQ01000075.1 GCA_002790175.1 Flavobacteriales bacterium CG_4_9_14_3_um_filter_32_8 | reverse complement strand
GATATTGATGGTTCCTTGAGAAGGATTAGGGAAAACTAACACTTCTTTTAAATCTCCCATAATTTCTTTCTCGCCAGTTGATATATCACATATTACCACTCCAACCGTACCTTTGTAGTTTAGACTATAAGCGGATAAATCTTTCCAACCTGTAGTTTCTTTTGCCCAAATCTGGTTACCAGTTGTTCCTGTAGCAATTGCCATACACAAAGTATCCCCATTTATAGGTGTTACTGCATGATCATTACCAATATAGAAGTTACTTGATACTGCAACTGTAGGAGAAACTGGAACAAAAATTAACTGTTGTAAATTAGCGGAGAACTGGCCAGTTGTAATAGGATAATTAAACAAAACAGAATTTGGAGCTCCACCAGCACCATTAGCATTCCACACTTTTAATGAACCAGCACCTGTACCAGTTGATTGATCAAACAAATAAATTAAATCTGTAATTTCTTTTCCTACACCTGAGAAGGTAACTTTTGAAGCCCAACCATTATCATCGTAGCAGTTATTGCCCATAATATAGCCATCATTACCTGTACATACACTAGCTGACCAATAAGCACCTGTGAAGAAGCTTTCAGTATTCCAATCCCAGTTGGCAGCAGTAGAGTCGCAGGTGCTTGATCCAGCAGGATTAACGGTAATGTAAGCAACTTTTGTTTCATTATCATTACCAGCGGCATTGTCGGTTACCGTTAATGAAACGGTATAAGTTCCTGCGGTATTGTAAGTAATTGGTCCAGGAGTTTGTCCATTAAAAGAAGCAGGAGATCCTCCAGTAAATGTCCATGCCCAAGAATTTAAAGTAGCAGGACTAGAAGAAGCATCGGTAAAAGTAACTGTTTGAGTTTCGTTGATAGTTGTTGGAACTCCTGTAAAGTTCGCAGTAATAGCTGCAGCATTACAAACAGTAGAGGTTAACAAGGAAGCTCGCCGAGGAGAGTTCAATAATACAGCATCAAATCTTGCTTTTTGGTTATTGGTAAACATATACATACAAGCATCTGGAACATAATCCATATAGTTCATAAACATTTCTCCTGTTGTATTTCCAGAGCAACCACCCACATTAAAGGGATGTGTTTGACAATTATAATTACTAGTTTGTTGTGTGGGAGTATCATTACAATAATCAGTTGCACAAGTTCCATCACCCCAAATGTGTCGTAAACCAAAGCAGTGACCAATTTCGTGAGTAGCAGTTCTTCCTTTATTGTATGGAGCTGCGGCAGCTCCTGTATTACCAAAAGCATTATGAGCAATTACAACGCCATCAGTGTTTGCTGCTCCACCATTAGCTGCTAAACCAGCTAAACCAGAACTACTAGGAAACTGAGCATAGCCTAATAATCCTGAACTTCCAAAATTAACGACCCAAATATTAAAATAATTAGTTGGATCCCACGATGTTCCAGGTTTCATAGCCTCAGCAGAAGAACTATTATAAGAAGCGGCACTTAACTGAACCCTATCAATACCTGTTGTAGGATTTCCATTAGGGTCGGTTTGAGCTAAACAGAACTGAATGTCTGAATTAGAAACAGCACTAGAGAATGTTGAAGGCACATTTGATATATCAGAATTTGTTGCAGAAAAATCTTGATTTAAGATGGTGATTTGAGAATTAATTTGAGCTACTGAAATGTTTTCATTAGAACCAATAGCATCACCATTGTGGATAACGTGTACAACAACTGGAATATTTCTTGAAGCTTTTAAAGAAGGATTATTGGCTTGTTCCTTCATTTTTTGAGTAATCCATTCTTCGAACTGTTCTGCAGTTTCCATAGTAGGATTTGCAGCTCTTTTTAATTGCTCTAATTCGGATGTAAAACATCTAATGTGTCCATCTGGAGATTTTGGAGCAGCTTGCATCAATTGAATTTCTTGTTGCTCTAATTGTGCTGGCGTAGCTCCTGCTAATTGAGCTTTTCTAGTGTTTTGAGCATAAGAAAAAGAACTTACCAGTAGCAATGCTGATAACAAATAAGTAAATTTTTTCATAGATATTGTTTTAGTTAGTTAGTTTAAATTCAAGACTCTAAATTAAATATATATTTTTAGAAAAGCAAAATAAAACTTTAATTATTCGATGAATCCTAAAATAAATAATATGTACGCAACCTTTTTAACTTTGAAAACGTCTTATAGGTGGAGAAAGTTTTAAAGTTAATTAGATAGGTAGTTAAACAAAAAAATCTCCAGCCTTTTGAATTTAAAGTCCTGCATTTTGTAGGACTTTTTTAATTAAAACATTTTTCCAGGATTCAAAATTCCTTTAGGGTCAAATAATTTTTTAATATTTCGTTGTAGTTCAATCTCTGTCTTGCTAAAAGTTATATCCATGTATTTTTTTTGAACAAAACCAATTCCGTGTTCACCAGAAATGGTTCCTTTTAATTCAACACACAATTCAAAGAGTTGCCTAATTCCTGCTGTTAATTTAGTATTCCAATCCTCATCACTCATTTTATCTTTAATAATGTTGATGTGCAAATTTCCATCGCCAGCATGACCATAACACACCGATTTGAAACCATATTTTTCTCCAATTTTTTTTACCCCTTTCAAAAGCGTTGGAAGTTCAGCTCTTGGAACAACAGTATCTTCTTCTTTATAAATGGATGATGATTTAACAGCTTCGCCAATAACTCTTCTTATTTTCCATAATTTTTCTTTTTGAGCAGCATCTTCGGCAAAAAGTATTTCGTCACAATTAAATTCTTCTAAAACTTTAGCTATTGTTTCGCAATCATTAAAAAGAACCTCCTTGTTGTTTCCATCCACTTCAATTAAAAGGTGGGCTTGGATATTTTCTGGAATTTTTAAGGATTCGTCATTTAAATAGTTGGCACCTAACAAAAGTGCGTCTCTTTCTATAAACTCTAAACCAGACGGAGTTATTCCTGCTCTAAAAATTGCTGAAACTGCTGCACAAGCATTTTCTGCAGAAAAAAAAGGAACCAACATTAATAAATTAAATGGAGGATATGGAATTAATCTAAAAACTGCTTTTGTAATGATTCCTAGAGTGCCTTCACTACCTATTAATAACTGTGTTAAATTATAACCAGTAGAATTTTTTAATACGTTGGCACCTGTCCAAATAATTTCTCCAGTTGGAAGTACCACTTCTAAATTAAGAACATAATCCTTAGTTACGCCATATTTAACGGCTTTTGGACCACCAGAATTTTCGGCTAAGTTTCCTCCAATAAAACAACTTCCTTTACTTGCTGGGTCGGGTGGATAAAACAATCCTTTTTCTTGAACTGCCTCTTGAAAAACTTGCGTGATAACTCCTGGTTCAACAGTAGCTTGTAAATTACGTTCGTCTATTTCTAAAATAGAATTAAATCGCTCCATAGAAAGTAAAACACCTTTATTTACTGGTAACGCTCCTCCGCTTAAACCAGTTCCAGCTCCTCGAGGTGTTAGTGGAATGTTGTTTTTATTACAAAGTTTTAAAATTTCCGCAATTTCTTGCGAAGTTTTAGGAATAACAACAACTTCAGGATAAAATAGTAAGTTTTCGGTTTCATCATGTCCATATTTTTCAAATGCAGCAACATCAAACAACACGTATTGTTTGCCAACAATGGTTGTTAAGTTTTGTAAGATAGATTCATTAACGGCATTAAAAGTCATATAAAAATTTGATATTTATTGATGTGGTTTTAAAATTACTAATAATTAGAAATAAACCTTAAATAAATTTTATATTTGCATTCTAGTTTGGCCTTGTAGCATAATTGGATACTGCACCTCGTTACGGCCGAGGAGATTTGGGGTTCGAATCCCTACAAGGTCACAAAAAAAATTTATTTCACGTCAAAATCTTACAGTTTTCAATACTGTAGGGTTTTTTGTTTTCATCTTATTTCGCTATTCAAAATTAGGTTAAGGAGAGTTCTAAAGTAAACCGTCAATAATTTTTTCAATAGAATACCCATCGGCTTCGGCTTTGTAATTTCTTACAATTCTGTGACGTAAAATAGGCTCTGCAACTGCTTTTACATCTTCAATGTCGGGCGAATATTTTCCATGAATTGCTGCATGACATTTTGCACCTACGATTAAATATTGAGAAGCTCTTGGACCAGCTCCCCAGCTTAAATAATTATTAACTACATCAGATGCATATTCGTTTCCAGCTCTTGTACTTGATGCTAGTTTTACGGCATATTCCATCACATTATCTGCAACAGGTAGCTTTCTAATTAGGTTTTGAAAAAAAATGATTTCTTCGGCATTCATTACTTTATTGAGTTGAATAGTAGCATTGGTAGTTGTATTTCTAACAATAGAAAGTTCTTCTTGATAGTTAGGATAATCTACCCACACATTAAACATAAAACGGTCTAATTGAGCTTCTGGTAAAGGGTAAGTACCCTCCTGCTCTATCGGATTTTGAGTTGCCAATACAAAAAATGGTTCCTCTAATTTATATTGATTACCTGCTGCAGTAATTGTTCTTTCTTGCATCGCTTCTAATAATGCAGATTGCGTTTTTGGTGGAGTTCTGTTAATCTCATCGGCTAAAATTATATTCGCAAATAAAGGACCTTTGATAAATTTAAAGTTTTTATTTTCATCTAAAATTTCAGAACCAATAATATCGGAAGGCATTAAATCTGGCGTAAACTGAATTCGATTAAAAGATAAACCTAAGGAATCAGAAATAGTGCTCACCAAAAGTGTTTTTGCTAAACCAGGAACCCCAACCAACAAACAATGTCCACGGCTGAAAATTGAAATCAATACTTTTTTAATAACGTCATCCTGTCCAACAATTACTTTAGCAATTTCATTTTTAAGCTCTTTGTATCGAACAACAAAGGCGTCGATTGCTTCTACTTCAGTTTTATATGGGTTTTCTGTCATAACTAATTTTATCTGTTTATTTTTCTAGCTTCAAGTTGTTACTTTTTTTATTATTGTTTTCTCCTTTTTCCTTATTCCTTACTCCTTATGCCTTACTCCTTTTTATTACTTTATCCAACTGTTCTCGAATTGACAAGTTTTTAATTCATCATCCAATTTAATGTAGGTTTGACTAATTTTCCCTTCAATCCACTTTTTAATTTCAATATTCTGTTTACTTGCTAACGCCGCATCTTGAATTTTGGAATAATCGGTTTCTAATGTTGCCTTATGAGGGGTTGTTTTAGTAATCAATTTTATAATTCTATACCCTTTTTTTCCTCCCATACTTTGGCTAGGAACTGGTTCGAAGATTTCGCCTTGTTTCATTTTATCGATGGTATAAAAAACCTGTGGGTTTACTTGGTCGATATTAAAAAGAGAGGTTCCTGTTTGTGGGTTTACGACCAATCCCTTACTTTTTTGAGTTTGTTTATCATCCGAATAAATTTCTGCTAATTGCTCAAATGTTAAGGTATCTGTTTCAAGTAGTTTATACACACTATCTGCCAAATTTTTAGCTTTCATAACCTGCTCATCACCTATGTTAACTTTTATTAAAATATGTCTCACATTCACTTTCTGCCCCCTTCTTTCTACAAGTTGAATAATGTGAAATCCATATTCTGTTTCAACAATTTCTGATACTGCTTTAGTTTTTAATTTAAATGCAACAACAGAAAATTCAGGCACTAATTCTGCTCTACCCATAAAGCCTAACTCACCTCCATTTTTTGCCGAACCTTCATCTTCAGAATACAAAACTGCTAAAGTTGAAAATTCTTCTCCATTTATTATTCGCTCTCTTAAACTATTAATTTTGTTTTTGGCTTCTTCTTT
>PFUQ01000127.1 GCA_002790175.1 Flavobacteriales bacterium CG_4_9_14_3_um_filter_32_8 | reverse complement strand
AAAAGCAAAAATAATTGCCACTACTAAAGCATAAATTGCAAAAGAAAACCAAATTCCTTTCCATAAATATTCGCCAGTTTCCGCTTTAAAAAAAGCATCAATCATTAATCCGCTTAATGCACTTCCCATAATGGCACCAAAACCATTGGTCATCATCATAAACAAACCTTGAGCACTTGCTCTAATACCTGAATCAGATTCTGTTTCGATATAAAGTGAACCTGAAATATTGAAAAAATCGAATGCCATCCCGTAAACGATACACGACAAAATAATCATCCAAAGTCCATCAGCAGGATTTCCGAGTCCTAACAATGCAAAACGAAGCACCCAAGCAAACATACTCATCAACATCACATTTTTAATACCAAATCGTTTTAGGAAAAAGGGAATGGTAAGTATAAAAACGGTTTCAGAAATTTGTGAAACAGACATAATAATTGCAGGGTATTTTACCGCCAACAAATCTTTAAATTCAGGGAATTTTGCAAAATCATGTATAAAAGTATCGCCATACATATTAGTTAATTGTAATGCAGCACCTAATAGCATAGAAAACACAAAAAATAACGCCATTCTTTTTTGTTTAAACAAGGTAAAGGCTTTTAAGCCTAGTGCTTCAACAAAATCTTTCTTTTCTAATACTTGTACTATTTCACATTTTGGAAGGGTAAATGCATAAATCCCCAATAACAATGAAGCTCCTGAAGCAACATAAAACTGAGCGGCTGAGGTTTCTAGTTTTAATAAACTTACCGTCCACATGGCAACAATAAAACCAATGGTTCCCCAAACTCTAATGGGAGGAAATACGGTTACCACATCCAGTTTTTCTTTTTTCAACGCAGCATAAGCAACAGCAATAGAAAGTGAAATGGTGGGCATATAAAACATCATGTTAACCAACATTACCCAAAACATGGCCGAGGGTGATTCTGTTAGGGGAACGCTAAAAAGTACTATTGCACCAATAAGGTGAAAAACACCCAATAATTTTTCTGCATTAATCCAGCGGTCGGCAATAATACCAGCTATGGCAGGCATAAACAAGGATGCAATACCGATGGTAGAAAAAATTGCTCCAAACTCAGCACCACTCCATTGTTTAGATTGGAACCAATATCCACCAATGGTGATTAACCATGATCCCCAAATAAAAAATTGAAGAAAATTCATGATGGTAAGTCGTAACTTTATGCCCATGTTGTTTTTTATTATTGATTTTATTGAAACAAATATAAACTTATTTCAAGATAATTTCTTGGTAATTTTTGATTGAGAAAATCAACAATTACCAAACTATCGAAAAAGAATACACATTTGTATGCGTTAACCTATTAGATTATCATTTCCAAAACTCCTTACAAAAACTTTTTATTTCACAACTTTCGCATTTAGGTTTTCGAGCAACACAAACATACCTTCCATGTAATATTAGCCAATGGTGTGCGAGAGATATGACTTCTTTTGGTAAGTTCTTTACTAATTGTTTTTCAACTTCTAAAGGTGTTGTTGCTTCAGTGGTTAATCCTATTCTATTTGCGACTCTAAAAACATGTGTATCTACTGCCATTGTTGGTTGATTGTAAATAACACTCGCAATAACATTTGCCGTTTTACGTCCAACACCAGGCATTGTTTGCAATTCATCAATATGAGCAGGAACAATATTATTAAACTCATTCACCAAAATTTTAGCCATTCCTATAAGGTGTCTGGCTTTATTGTTGGGGTAACTAATGCTTTTAATGTATTCAAAAACTTCTGCCACATCAGCTTCAGCTAATGAATCGGCTTCAGGAAATCTTCTAAACAAATCTTTGGTAACTATATTCACTCGTTTATCGGTGCATTGAGCAGACAAAATAACTGCAACAAGCAACTCATAAGGATTAGTATAGTTAAGTTCTGTTTTTGCATCGGGTTGATGTTCACTAAAATAGGCTACAAATAACTGGTATCTTTCTTTCTTCGTCATAAAACAAAAATACGTGAATTATTTTACTATTTTTATCCATCTCAGTTGAGTTACTATGATAGAATTTTTACTCAGTACGTTTTATTTTATAGCTTTTTGCTTTTTAATAAGCAAATTATCATTTTTTAAAGACAGCAAAATTCCTAAGTATTGGTTCATTATTATTTTTGGAGTTAAAATTGGCGTAAGTGTTTTGTTAACACTAATTTATACCAAATACTACAACAACAGAGCTACTGCCGATATTTTTAAATATTTTGATGATAGCAAAGTGATGTTTAGTGCCCTAAAAAGCAATCCACTAGATTATTTTAAAATGTTGTTGGGCATCGATTTTAATTACAATTATTATCAGGTTAATTATTATCAATTTATGAATCATTGGAATCGACCGTATTCCTCCGACCTTATTAGCGATAGCCACATCATTATTAGATTTAATGCTTTCGTAAGATTATTTTCTTTCGGATTTTTTCAAGTACATCACATCTTCATCAATTTTGTTTCATTAATTGGTTTAACATTAATTTACAAAGCATTTAAACTTTATTTGTTGGATAAAGAAAAACTGTTGTTCTATGTAGTTTTTTTGGTTCCTTCCGTTTTATTTTGGGGCTCTGGTTTATTAAAAGAAGGTATCATTCTTTTTGCGTTTGGGTTGTTTTTTTATTATTTATTTAAACTTACTAATCAATTAAAAACAAGTTATTTGTTGTTATTTTTTTTCGCTATTATTTTATTAATATTTACTAAATTTTATTTACTTATAGCTTTATCGATACCTAGTTTAGGATATCTAATCAACTATTATAGAAGGCTAAAAAATCCTCTTTTCGGATACCTCATTGCTGGATTAATATTTCTAATCACCATCAATGTTGCACCACTTATTAATGAGCAATTAGATGTTGTTTTTCAAATTGCTAACAAGCAGCAAACTTTTTCGCGTTTTATTGCAGAAGTTCCTGCCAATAGTGGATTCGTAATCCCCGAATTATCCGATGGTTGGTCATTAATCATTTATTCACCCCAAGCACTATTAAACACGATGATTAGACCTTATTTTTGGGAATGCAACTCTTTGTTTGTATGGTTAAGTGCTTTTGAAAATGTGTTTATTATTGGCTGTTTTATTCTTGTTTTTTATTATCGGAAAAAAATCAATAATTCTCATAAAAATATCATCTATTTCAATCTCACATTTGTGTTTAGTCTATTTGTTCTCATCGGATTAACTACTCCAGTTTTTGGAGCAATTGTACGTTATAAAATTCCCGGCTTAATTTTATTGTTGATTTCTTTATCAATACTAATTGACTTTGGAAAAATGAAAACAAAACTTCCTTTTTTGAAAAAATTATTATGAAACTGAATATTCAACTTTTTTTTCTCTTTTTAATTATGCTGCTCATGAATTGTACAACAACAGAAACAGCCGATTTAATCGTTCACAATGCAAAAATTTATACCGTAAATGATGCTTTTGATGTTGCCGAAGCAATGGTGATAACCAACGGAAAAATTATTGCTATTGGTGCTGAAAATGAAATTTTAAATAAATATTCTGCTGCTAAAATAATAGATGCAAAAAAAAGCCCTATTTATCCTGGTTTTATTGATGCTCATTGTCATTTTGTTGGTTATGCTTTAAGCTTAAAAGAAGTTAATTTAGTTGGAACCAAATCTTTTGATGAAGTGCTACAACGAGTGGTTGATTTTGCAAAGACTAATAATAACGAATGGATAGTTGGTAGAGGTTGGGATCAAAATGATTGGAAAATAAAAGATTTTCCAACCAACGAAAAATTAAATGAATTATTCCCCAATCGAGCAGTTTTTTTAACCCGAATAGATGGACATGCAGCTATTGCCAATGCTGAAGTATTAAGAAGGGCAAACATCACTTACCAAACAAAAGTTGATGGAGGAATTATTACTTTTAATGTAGCACAAAATAAAGAGGATTTTAAACTTAACAATAGCAATCACTCTGAAACAAATTCTTTCTCAAAATACCATCCCGAACCAACAGGTATTCTTATAGACAATGCAATTGATTTAGTTGCCAAAATACTCCCTCAACCAACAAAAAAAGAGTTGACAAGTGCTTTAATTACTGCTCAATTTCAGCTTTTTGAAGTTGGTATTACCACTGTAGATGATGCTGGTTTAACAAAAGATACAATTGACTTGATTAATCAATTACAACAAGATGGTCAACTGAAAATAAAAGTTTATGCCATGATAAGTGGTACCAAAGAAATGTTGGATTATTATCTTCCAAAAGGACCATACAAAACAGACAAACTTAGTGTTTGTTCTTTTAAATTTTATGCCGATGGTGCTTTAGGTTCAAGAGGTGCTTGTTTACTTGAGCCCTACTCCGACATTATTGAACAACAACTATATGGCTTACAAATTAAAGAAGCAGATTTTTATCAAAAATACGCTCAACTCATCTACGATAACGGTTTTCAAATGAATACACATTGCATTGGTGATTCTGCTAACCGTTTAATGCTTACTATTTATGGCAATGTATTAAAAGGGGTAAATGATAAACGTTGGCGAATTGAACATGCACAAATTGTTAATCCTCAAGATGTAGAAAAATTTAAAAAATTTACCATCATTCCATCCATTCAACCTACTCATGCCACGTCAGACATGTATTGGGCAAAAGAAAGATTGGGCGAAAATCGTGTAAAAAGTGCTTATGCTTACCAACAATTATTAAAACAAAATGGAATTGTTGCTTTAGGAACTGACTTTCCTGTGGAAGGTATCAGTCCAATTGCTACTTTTTATGCTGCTGTTGTTAGAAAGGATAAAAAAGGATTTCCACCTCATGGATTTCAACCAAAAAATGCTTTAACTCGACAAGAAGCATTAAAAGGAATGACCATTTGGGCAGCTTTATCCAACTTTGAAGAAAATGAAAAAGGTAGTTTAGAAGTCGGTAAAAGTGCAGATTTTGTACTATTGAATAACGACTTGATGACCATAAAAGAAGAACACATTTTAACCACTAAAGTACTCCAAACTTTTATTAACGGTGAGTTGGCGTTCTCCATTAAAAAATAAGATTATATTTGCTAGGATTAAAAAAATAAAACTTTCAATCGTTCTTCACCTTACTGATAAACATTTCTATGATAGATAGCTTATACACCTACTAAAAAAATGACTTATTCAGAAAAGTTGTTGTGATTTGCTTTCAAAATGTATCTTTGACTTATTGATAAACAACACCATTGCGAAATCGATAAAGAGTACCAGGTTGTGATTTGCTTTCAAAATGTATCTTTGACTTATTGATAAACAACGTAATGATGGAACATGGTCGGGTACTGCACGTTGTGATTTGCTTTCAAAATGTATCTTTGACTTATTGATAAACAACTTCAGCACCAAAATAGTTGATAGCTGGTTCGTTGTGATTTGCTTTCAAAATGTATCTTTG
>PFUQ01000217.1 GCA_002790175.1 Flavobacteriales bacterium CG_4_9_14_3_um_filter_32_8 | reverse complement strand
TCATCGTGCCGCTTGATTTGATACGAGGACCATTATGATGTTTTTTCAATGGTTTCCCAACATTAGAGCAGCTCATACTAATTAAAAAGATTAAAAGAAATAATATAGAAAATATTTTTTTCAGCATAAAACAAAGTTTTTTTTATGTTTACGCCAATCTTGGAAGAAAGTTAAAAAAAATTAAAAGCTTATTTTCCCCAAACGTGTCTGTTTTTACTTCTTGGATTACCAACGTGACCTGAAGATTTAATTTTTTTTCCACCATTTCTAGGCTTATTGTATCTAGGTTTACCACAAGATTGTATGGAAATAGTTACAGGCACCAATAAACTGAAAACAAAGAAAATTGCTAATATTTTTCCTAAAAACGATTTTTTCATTTTACAACTAAATTTACTTGCTAAAATTAAACAATATTCTCAATAAAAAAAATGATGTAAAATTTAATTACATAACGCTTTAATTCGTTGTAATAGTGTTGGATGCGAATAATTGATAAAAACATAAAATGGATGAGGAGTTAAATTACTCAAACTATCAACCGAAAGTTTCTTCAGTGCATTAACTAAAGGCTCTGCTTGATATGTTATTTTAGCATAAGCATCAGCTTCATATTCGTTTTTTCGAGAAATTACGTTCATCAGTATTCCAATTAATAATGATAATGGAGAATATAATAAAGAAAATGCCAATAAGCTGATGTGAAAACTTTTTTCTTGAACTCCTAAAGCCATCGAAAATTCTGGTTGATTAATGACCAACGACAATATAAATAACATTAATCCTACTTGAAATATCGAAATAACAATTGAAATTAAGGTGTGTTTCTTTTTGTAATGTCCTATTTCGTGAGCCAAAACAGCTGTAATTTCCTCTTTCGAATATTCGTTGGTTAAGGTATCGTACAAAACAATTCTTTTTTTTGCTCCTAATCCACTAAAAAAAGCATTTGCTTTCGATGACCTTTTAGAGCCATCCATCACAAATAAATTATCCAATTTAAAATCTACTTTTTTACAATAATTGGTTATTTCTTCTTTTAATTCTCCATCGGCTAAAGGTGTAAGTTTATTAAACAATGGAACAATTACCGAAGCATAAAACATGGTCATTAAAATCATAACCAACGTAAATGCACCCCACGTCCATAACCAAAACAATTCGCCCATAGATTGATAAAACCAAATAAACAATAGCATTAAGACACCTCCTAAAAGAACAGTAACAAGTGCACCTTTCAGTTTATCCAAAAGATAGGTTTTAAAGGTAGTTCTGTTAAAACCAAAAAGTTCTTCTATCACAAAAGTACTGTACAACGAAAATGGAATATTGATAATGTCTGAAGCCAATAACAGGATAGAAAAAAAGACCAATGGTAAAAACAGATAGTTAGTTGTTATATGCTTAGCCAATTCATCAATGTAAGCAAAACCTTTAAAGTAAAACATAGAAAGAAGCAGCAACAAACTAAAGGTGCTAGCAATTATCGAAAATCTATCTTTTGCTTTATCATAAGCTCGCTGTTTTTTATACTTCTCTTCCTCATAAATTCCTTTTAATTCATCTGGCAATGTTTCCGATGAGTTTTTAGTGTTTAACCAACTCAACCACCTTTCTAAAATGTAATTTAAAACGATGATAGTGATAATACTATAAAAAATAATTTGTGGACTCATACTAGCTGTTAATACCGATTAAAACTTTTATTAATTAATTTTAACCGCAAAGAGTACAAAGAAATCGCAAAGAATAATAAGTAGTTGTATCTCTCTTTGTGAACTTTGCAGCTTCTTAGCGATTTGCGGTTGTTTTTTTAAATTTTTAACATCACTTATCTAACCTCTATTCTCTTTTCTCTATTCTTTACTCTTTTCTATCTCATTTTGTTCTTTCCCCCTGTCCCCTGTCCTACTTTAATAAGCACCATTTCTTTTTCTAAAAAACCATTCTAAACTGAGTAAAGAAATTAAAGTAAAAAATATCCATTTTAAACTAATCAATTCTTTAAGGTCATTTTCTTCGTAAATAATTGAAGTAATATTACTGTTGTCGTTAATGGCTTTTAGCAGGTTATCGATTTGTTGTGGTGCAAACATTTTCCCTCCAAATTTTTGGGCAATATTTTGCAATAATTGATGATTAGCAACTGTATTGTTGGCTTCTAGCAACAAACGTTTTACTTGAAATTTTCCAGTTGCAAACAGTTCTTTATCACTTAGTTTTACTTTAGCTTTATAATTGTAAAAACCTGAAGGCAATATTCCAGCATTTAGGATATAGGAGTTGGAAGTTCTACTGAAAATGAAGTTGTATTTATCTCCATTTTCTTCTGTGATATCAATAGTTATTTCTGGGTCATTAACTAATTCATAGCTTTGATTGTAAAGTTCGGCACTAAACTGAATTTCCTCATTTTCGAAATGAATGTTTTTGGTAACTATTCTAAAC
Organism: Flavobacteriales bacterium CG_4_9_14_3_um_filter_32_8; assembly: GCA_002790175.1. GTDB lineage: Bacteria > Bacteroidota > Bacteroidia > Flavobacteriales_E > Vicingaceae. Next base: position 3,359 of record PFUQ01000217.1, on the reverse strand, counting down.
CTGCTTTTGTCTTCTTTTACCGATAAAAATTGTACGGTTTTATTGATGAATTCATCAAAGTTGTTGTGGTTTTTATTTTTCAGAAAATCTTGCATTCGCCATTTCCAAAATCCTTCAGCAGTAATAATTGCCGTTTTTTTATCATTGTCCTGAAAAAATACCATTAACGGATTATCCGTTTCCACACTTCCAATTTTCTGATTCATCAACACATATCCATTTGTTTTTAATTGATACGTTCCAAACTGTCCCAACAAAGGTGGCATGGAATTAATATTTTTGATGGTGTTCTCTGATAACGTAAATAAAGGAAAGTTCTCGGCTATTTGAGGCAATATTTCATCTAATTTATTTTTTGAATTATTGATATTTAATCCTGTATTTAACGCATTAAACTTGGCAATGGCTGTCTGGCTACCGAGTATGTATAAAATAGAGATTTTACTTTCCATTATTTTGTTAAATGCTGGAGTTATGTTGGCTGGTAATTGATGAACAATTACTAAACTATAAGGTTCGATTTTTCCATCAAATTCATTTATTAGTTGAGTGGTGACTTTGTAATTCTCATTGTTTTCAATGCTTAACTTTAGTGCTTTTATGTCGGGATGTGGTGCATTGGCTAAAATGAGGATGTTTTGCCTGCCATCCAATACTTCGATGTAAATATCTTGAGCATTATTTTCGTAACTCATTTCTCCTTCAATTTTTGATAAAGCCACTCGATAATGTTGAACACCAACTTCTTCGGCTTTCAGCAAAATAGTTTCATTGATATTAAATCGTTCGGTTTTAATCTCGTATGTTTTGGTCAGTAATTGTTTTCCGTTGTGTGTAACAGTAAGTTGGGTAGTTTTATTTTCGCATCGATTAGCTGCTGCTTCAATTTCGATAGGAAATTGATTTCCTAAAAAAGTAATTCTATTGTGAATGACTTCATTTAAAATGATATCACGCGGAACTGAAGTATCACCTAGAGCAATGGTATAAATGGGAAATTCTATTTCGGCATTAAAAACAGGATTTGCTCCTTGATTAAAAATTCCATCGGAAGCTAAAATTAACGCTCCTACATTTCTGTTGTAAAACTTGTTATTAAGTTCTTCAAACACATTGGAGATATTAGTTATTTTTTTTGAGTAATCCACTTCGTCTCCTTCAGAAATAGCTTCACCAAACGTATAATTTTTTACTTCAAATTTTTCCTCTAAATTATTTTTTAGTGTCTTTAGTTGTTGCAAATATGTGGTTTTATAAAAAGAAGAATCTTTATTGAGTAAAATGGAAGAAGAATTATCCTGAGCAATAATAATCACAGGTTTTTCTACTTTATTAAACAATGTTTTTATAAAAGGCGACAGCAATAAAAAAGCTAAAATGAAGACCAATATAAATCGAAAAAATGCCATTGCCCTCACCAACCAAACAGAAATAGATTTAAATTTTTCTTCTTTGCGGTACAGCACAAATGCGTATATACCACCCAATAAAAAACAAAAAAGACTGAACCACAATGGGTAATCGGTAATTATTTTAATGTTGAGTAACAAATGAGCAATTTTTTTTTGATAAGGTGTAAATTTAGGAAAATCTAATGCGATATCGTACCAATTAATATTCGACTTCTTCTACATTATTTGACGAACAATTTAACCTATAACTTATTCCGATACGAACAAGTAATACGGCTTAATCTTTTATAAAATAAATAACTGATAGATAGATAGATAGAAAATTAAATTTTAGATGAGCTATTCAAAATAAATAGTGTACATTAGCATTGGTTTTAAGAAAAGCGTTTAATGGATTCTGCTATTTTTTTTGAATCAAAATCAAAAAAACAATTTTTAGAACCCACCTTAAAATGATTAACATACTTCGATTAACAGTAGCTTTTGTTTCGGTTTTGGTATTTTTATACCAGTCCTTTAATAAAACTATTATATATTTCGACTATCAAATCAATAAGGAACTTATAACCAATATGTATTGTATCAACAAAGATAGACCAGAGATGCAATGTAATGGAAAATGCCATTTAAAATACAAATTAGCGAAAGATAAAAATAAAGGAGAATTACCAATCAACCCTGTAAAAGAAAAAAAAGAAATTCAATTTTTTTATTTAATCAAATCTGACGATAAGCCTTTAGTGTCTTTTGTTTTAGCTAATTATACAGTCTATTATTTAACTTCATTTTCGGATAAACACCTCTATTCTCTTTATCATCCGCCAATCATTTACTTACGTTAAATAAATAGTATTAACTCAATTAATTTATTACTCTTTAAAAAAGAGCTACCCAATTAAAATAAAAAGAGATGAAAAAAATTACAATTTTTATAACAATTTTTATTGCTATAACAATTAAAACAAATGCTCAAATTCCTAATAATGGGTTTGAAGACTGGACAAATATGGGCAGTTATTACAACCCCGATTTATGGAGTTGCTTAAACGATACAACTGCATTAGCAAGCACTTTTACATGCGAAAAGGGAACTCCAGGCAATCCTGGAAATTATTACCTTAAACTTACTAGCAAAACAGTTGCAGGGTTTGGTGTTGTTCCAGGAGTAGCTGTGAGTGGAATCATTAACCCAGCTACAATGGAGCCAGAAAGTGGTTTTGCTTATAGCCTACGTTCTGCAAACTTAACTGGGAAATGGCAACACATGATTTTTGGAACTAGTCAGGGATTTATAGATGTACAACTCACCCGTTGGGATGTTCCAACACTAACTCGTGTTGTTGTAGCATCTAAACACTACAACTTAACAGGGATGTCGATGAGTTGGAACACTTTCACTATTCCTCTTACTTATGTTGATGGAAATTACCCAGATAGTTGTATTATTACCCTTTCTGCTAGTGGAAGTTCACCTACTAACGATGATTATTTATGGGTGGATAACCTCTCTTTTTCAGGTTCTGTACCAGTTGGAATTTCTGAAATGAATATCAGCAACATTACCAGTATTTATCCTAATCCTGCTTCAGATGTTGTAACATTAGAAATTAATAATGCGAGCTATGAAGATATGGAGTTAACCATTTACACTACTACAGGAGTATTGGTTAAATCAGAACTATTGAAATACAATCAACAACAAATTAATGTGGCAGATTTAAGCAATGGAATTTATACAGTTACGCTTCAATCCAAAAACTGGAAAGAAAATCAACAGTTAATTATTCAACGCTAAAAAAGTGATTAGAAAAAGAGGGAATCAAATTGATTCCCTCTTTTTCTATGTTGATGTTATTGTAATTTATTCTGCTAAAACAATAATGTTATTGTTGTTCACCTCAATTACTCCACCATTAATGGGGAAAAATTTTTCTGAACTATCAATTT
>PFUQ01000206.1 GCA_002790175.1 Flavobacteriales bacterium CG_4_9_14_3_um_filter_32_8 | reverse complement strand
AAATTTTTTAAAATTGTCCGAAAAATCATTTTTTACAGTCTTTACGGTGTCAATTTGAGCAAGTGTACTCACTGTACTCACTGGAATCAAGAAGATTGTAATTATTGTTCTAATTTGTTTCATTTTTATATTTTCAATTTATTCATTGTCTTGTCTTTATGCCTTGTGCCAAACATCTGTGCTTGTTGCATAACAAACATACGAAAAATAAATTATTAACAATGAGTTACATTTTTTGTTCATAACTATTTGATATACAGCAGTATAAATATATTTTTAGTATATTTGTGTTATGCAAGGCAAAAAGGACATACAACCCAAAATGCTTTACCAATTAAGCATTTCAGATTTAGTACCTGAAGACAATTTTTACAGGCAACTAACAAAAGAATTGGATTTAAACTTTCTATACAAACAAACTAGAAAATACTATGGGAAAGACGGACAAGAGAGCATCGACCCAGTAGTATTTTTTAAAATATGTTTGGTGGGGTATTTAAACAATAGTGAGCTATGAAAGTTAAGCTTTTATGGGTAGGGGAAGTTATGGGTCAGGTAAAAAAGTTGGGGAATAATATTGTTTTTATCGTCCCAAGTGTGATAGGGCATTTTTTTTGGCAGCTGATATGGTTGAATCAAACCCAAATATCAGTCTTAAACGCCCTGTAGTTGTTTTAATAATTAGGTATTGTTGCGGACAATCATTTAAATCTTAGCAATCTTTAGGAAGTATTTTTCTGTGTTAGCGTTCGCCAATTAAAAAAATTAATCTAGCCAATCGGCAATAAACAAGTTGGTATCGTGATTACCACCATTGTTTCGGTTACTGGAAAAAACTAACTTTTTACCATCGCTGCTAAAAACAGGAAAAGCATCAAAAACACCGTCGTAAGTAACTTGTTCTAAGCCTGTTCCATCTAAATTAATGATAAACAAATTAAAAGGATATCCTTTTTTAGAAGTATGGTTGGACGAGAAAAGAATTTTTTTGCCAGAAGGATGGAAAAAAGGAGCCCAATTGGCACCACCTAAGTTAGTGAGTTGCTTTAAGTCGCTGCCATCTACATTGCACGTATATAATTCCATTTCAGTAGGCTGAACCAATCCTTCGGAAAGCAGTTTTTTATAATTAGTAATCGCTTCTTCAGTTGTTGGTCTCGAAGCTCTAAAAATAAGCTTTGTGCCATCAGGTGAAAAAAAAGCACCACCATCATAACCTAAACCACTCGTAATTTGTTTTACCTCAGAGCCATCTATATTCATGGTAAAAAGTTCTAAATCGCCTGTTCGTATAGAAGTAAAAACTATTTTATCACCTTTTGGGGAAACTGTTGGTTCCGCATCATAACCAGGAGAGTTGCTAATTTGTTTAAGGATATTGCCTTTTAAATCGGCAACAAAAATGTCGAAACTTTCATAAATCGGCCAAACATATTTTCCATCAGCTCTTTTTTGGGGAGTTGGAGGACAATTAACATCAGTTAAGTGAGTGCTCGCATAAACAAAAGTAGAGTCGCCTTTTAAAAAGTAAGAACAGGTTGTTCGTCCTTTTCCAGTGCTAATCATTTTTGGGCGACTGTGTTTGTATGTAGAGTCAACATTTAGTAAAAATATTTGGTCGCAGGGTATTCCCCAAGCATCATTTTTTATTTGTATCACTAATTGTTGGTTATCAAAACTAAAATAAGCTTCAGCATTATCGCCACCAAAAGTAAGCTGTTTCACATTTTTTAAATGTGTTTCTTCTGTATAATGAATGGAAGATTTTTTAGTAGCACCAGACACTTGATCAACTTTTGTTTTATCCACTATTTTTTTCTCATTCGAATTGCAAGCAATAACAATAATTGTTGTAAGAATAAAAAGGGTTATTTTTTTCATGGGCACAAAAGTATTTAATCTTGATTAAGAATAAAGGTTTACTCCTTATATTTTTCTTAAAAAATTAACCTTAATTTTGAGCAAACAAAAAAAATAATAATAATGAAAACTTTATTGGCACTTTTAATTGTTGGATGCACTACAGTTGTATTTTCTCAACCGAACATCAACAACGAATTAAAAAAAGATGTTTCCTTTTTAGCTAGTGATGTGTTGGAAGGAAGAAATACAGGAACAAAAGGCGAATTACTGGCTGCAGGATATATTATGGGAAAATTTTATGAGTTAGGGTTAATTCCTAAAGGAGAAAATGGCTATTTGCAAGAGTTTTTTGTTAAACCAAAAAATAACCCCCATTCACGTCTAAAAGCCGATACGAGTGTTGCCATTTCTGGTAGAAATATTATTGGTTTTATTGATAATAAGGCAGCAAAAACGATAGTGATAGGTGCCCATTACGACCATTTAGGCTTTGGCGACGAAGGTTCGCTTTATTCGGGCAACGATTCTATCCATAATGGGGCTGATGATAATGCCAGTGGTGTTGCTTCAATCATTCAATTGGCTCGAATTTTAAAAGATAAAAACAAAAGCAACAATTATCTTTTTATCGCTTTTTCTGGTGAAGAAAAAGGCTTGTGGGGTTCTGGTTGGTTTGTAAAACATCCTACTATCGAACTTTCCACCATCAATTACATGATTAATTTAGATATGGTTGGTCGATTAGGGGCAGACCTAAAATTATTGGTTTATGGAACAGGAACTTCTCCCGTTTGGAACGCAGCGTTAGATGCAACTGCCTCAGGAAAATTTCATTTAATTAGAAAAGAAAGTGGTGTAGGTCCTTCCGACCACATGTCGTTTTACTTACAAGATATTCCTGTACTTCATTTTTTTACTGGTCAGCACGACGATTACCACAAACCAACCGACGATGCAGAAAAAGTAAATGTGGATGGAATGGTGGCTATCATTCAATTAATTGATGCCATTATTACCAATTTAGACGGTTCTGATAAATTAGCATTTACCAAAACCAAAGACGAAGAAAGTGAAAAAGCCCCAAAATATTCTGTTACTTTAGGTGTTATTCCAGATTATATGTTTGAAGGCGAAGGAATGAGAATAGATGGTGTGAAAGAAAATCAACCCGCTCAATTGGCAGGAATTTTAAAAGGAGATGTGGTAATAACCATGGGAGAAATACCAATTAAAACGATGATGGATTATGTAAAAAGCTTGAGCCAATTTAAAAAGGGAGATAGAACAATTGTTACCATACTAAGAAATAATAAAGAAAAGATGGCTGTAAAAGTGCAGTTCTAATTTTTTTCTATGTTTGAACAAAAAAAGCAAGATTTGAATTTCGACGATATAAGACCATATTACGATAATGAATATCAAACTGTCATCAAAAAGTTGATAGAAGTTGACCAATTGATGAAAGCCATTCAGATGTATTTACCTGAGTTATCTCAGGTAGAAATTAAAGAGATATTACTATCATTTCATACCATTCGTGATTTTCAAAGCAAAATGGTTTGTCGAATCATACAAAGTTTAATCAATTCTTCTTCCGAAGGTTTTACTTACGATGGTTTTCAGCATTTAGATAAACATACGCCTTATGTATTAATTTCTAATCATAGAGATATCGTTTCAGATTCGGCACTAGTTAATTTTTGTTTAAACATTAACGATTATGATACTTGTGAAATCGCTATAGGAAGTAATTTATTAGCAAAACCTTGGATTAAAGACTTGGTTCGAATTAATAAAAGTTTTATTGTTAAACGAAACATTCCTAAACAAGAGCTGCTGGAAGCTTCAAAAAACCTATCCACTTACATCAATCACACGTTAAAAGATAAAAAACAATCCATTTGGATTGCACAGAGAGAAGGAAGAGCAAAGGATGGGTGTGATAAAACAAATCCTGGGGTGTTAAAGATGCTCGGTTTATGCACCGATGAAAATTTATTGGAACATTTAATAAGTTTAAACATAACCCCTGTTAGTATTTCTTACGAATTGGATCCTTGCGATGCATTGAAAATTCCTGAATTACTCAATAAATCAGAAGGAAAAGAGTACGTAAAATCAGAAGGAGAGGATGAATACAGCATGATTTTAGGAGTACAAGGTAAAAAAGGACATGTGCATGTTCAATTTGGCATTCCTATCAATGAGGAAATTAAGCAATTTAGTCACATCAAAAATAAAAATGAATTGCTTAAAAATATTGCAGATGTGATTGATAGAGAAATTTATGCCAATTATCGGCTATGGAATTCTAACTATGTAGCTTACGATTTATTAAACGAATCCACTAAATATGCAACCAACTATACCGCCGAAAGTAAACAGCAATTTATTGATTACATGAACAAAAAGTTGTCGAATTTTACGGGTAACGAAAAAGCAAAACAATTGTTTTTGCAAATGTATGCGAATCCTTTAATTAATTGTGAATCGGTTGCTGTTAAATAGAAATAGACAGGGGACAGGGGACAAGTGAAAGGGACAGGGGACAAGATTCTTTTACAAACAACTCTTAACTCTAAACACGAAACCCTTAATTCTAAACTTTAAACTAATTTTTAGTAAACATATTTCTAATCTACTATTTGAATATTTTATTAGTAATAACCATCGTAGCTACCCAAGCCAGTAAGCAAAAACCACTTACATATTTCATCACAATTGAATCTTTTCCAACAATAATATAGGAGGTGATTAATAACACGACCAAAGTAGAAACAACAGCAATTTTTATTTTATCTTTTTTTAACAATTTTATATCTTTTTAATTGCGTGAAATTACTAAAATTGTTGATTAAACAGGCTTGTTTAATTCACTTTTTGTTGAAAAAAATAGTAATTTTTATAGATTTTATAACGCAAATCATCGAACTATTTATTAATTTTATCGATTGATTATTAGTTATTTATAAAAACATAAATTATGAAAAAGTTACAAATCTTACTCTTGTTCCTTGTATTAAATGGAAGTGTTTTTTCACAAGCCTACTTTCAAAGTTTTAAAAATGGAGAAACTCATTTTAAAAATAATGAATACACTTTAGCCATAGAACAATTTACAAAAGTAATTGACTTAAAAAACGACCACGACAGAGCCTTAAATTATAGGGGCTTATCCTTTGAAGCAACTAACGAATTTGAAAAAGCTATTGTTGACTACAAAAAAGCAATTACCGTTAAACCAAAGGAGGGAAAATATCATCTAAATTTAGGAAGAGCGTTTTATAAATTTGGAAAGTATGATGATGCCATTGCTGCTTTAAATTTAGCGATAGATTTTGATAAAAAATTATTGGATGCTTATTCCTACAAGGTATATTCGTGTTTAGCTATCAAACAATTTAAAAATGCGGTAGAAACTGCCGAAATTGCAGTTACTCAATCAAAGACCGGAGAAGCCTATTATAATTTGGGAATGGCTCAAGATAGCTTAATGCTTTATAAAGAAGCCATTTATAATTTTGGTAGAGCAAAATTTTATACCCCAAAAATGGCTGGAGCTTATATCGGAATAGCATACACCAATATGAAATTAAATGATTTTCCTAAAGCTATTGAGGCAGCAGATAAATCGTTAGAATTAGAACCTGAAAATGTCCATGCGTTATTGGTTAGAGCCGAAATTCACGCTGCCAACCATAATCCTCAAAAAGCAGTAGATGACATTTCAAAAATAATTTCTTATCATCCCAACGACTTAACATATTACCTATTAAGAGGAAAAATGTATCAAGATTTAGGGCAATACCAAAACGCCATTGCTGACTACACTAAAGGAATTTCTATTAAAAGCGATGATTATTTTGTGTATTATCAACGTGCTAAAGCTTACGAAGGAATTTCAGATTATAAATCTGCTATTAAAGATTACGAAACATTACGTAAATTATCTCCTTACGATGGAAAAGCAATGCAATTGTATGATGAAGCTAAGAAAAGATTATACGAATTAAATAAAGAAAATAACAACCCAACCTTAACGATGATTGCACCTTT
>PFUQ01000068.1 GCA_002790175.1 Flavobacteriales bacterium CG_4_9_14_3_um_filter_32_8 | reverse complement strand
AAATATCCGGATGGTGAGCGTCTCCCCATGGCACAAAACCATATGAAGTATTTAACATGGGTTTTGTTTCTTCATTATATCCATAAGCTTTTTCTCCATCTTGAGAAAAAACAGGTATCACTTTAAATAACCTACCTGAAGGCAGACCATATACAGAAAGTTGACCACTAAATCCACCTGATAAAAAGGCATAAAATTCATCATATTCACCAGGAGCAACGTATGCTCTTTGAGCGGCATTTCCGCCTAAGACTCCATTGGATGATTTATCATCTTTTGGAGAACCACAACTTGTGAAAATTACTGCACTTATGGCAACAATTCCCAATAAATTATTTATTTTCATTTTTTTAAGTTTAATTTAATTATAAAGTTCTAAAATACTCCAATACTTTTCTTGCTTCTTCTTCTGTTAAGTTTTGATTTGCCATAGGAGCAATGTACTCTCCTAATAAACCTTTAGCAATTGGATCATTGGCAACCATATTTTCTGGATTCAAAATCATATTCATAATCCATTCAGGAGTTCTTCGTGTTGTTACCCCAGTTAAATCTGGTCCAACAAATCTTTTTCCAACATTATGACAAGCAGTACATTTTTCTGTAAATATTTTTAATCCTTCAGCCACAATTGCTTGGTCAATATCTGCAAGTTCAATGTTCGAAATTGGACCAAGTCCTTTATTTTTCATAGGATCATCTGATACAACAGGTTCCTCTGCTTTAACCTCGGGAGTGGTACTCTCAGTAACTGGAGTATCTCCTCCACAAGAAAGTAATAGAGTTGCTACACTAATTATTGTTATTAATTTTAATTTAATCATTTTATATAAGTTTTAGTTATTAATATGGATACAAGATTATACAAAAAAATATCCTTAAAATATGATATTAGTCTAATAATCAACTTCTTTTTGAAACATGATTCAATGATAAATATCATTTTTTTTAACAAAGATGAGTAGCATTAAATTCGAACTTGTTACACTATTTTAGGAGATATTTATATAATTCACATAATTGGTTATAAAATAAGGAAGTCTAAGTATAAAATAAAAAAGGGAATCTCTTGGAGATTCCCTTACTTCATAATTTTTAAAACTAAAAATTATTTTGCAACTTCTTCAGTAGCAGCTGTAGTGTCAGCAGCAGCAGCAGCAGCAGCTTCTGCTTCAGCAGCGGCAGCAACAGCATCAGCCTCAGCTTGAATTTGTGCATCATAAGCAGCTGTAGAATCAGCAATAGCTTGTTCTTTTGCAGCAATTTCTTCTTGGGTTGGACCACAAGATACCACCATCATTGCCATTAAAGCAACTGGTAGGATAAACATTTTTTTCATTTTTGTTATATTAAGTTTAGTTTACCAAAAGTATATCAAATTTTATTGAAAACATCAATTATAAATAATTTTAATTAATTGATATTCAACATGTTAAAATGTTGCGTTTCAATTTTTTTAAAAAATACCCCAAAAATGTTTCTTAAAAATCATTGTTACGGGTACATTTTAAAAAAAATCTACTTTCAGATATAAAGTTGAATCCTTAATCTGTATTAACGGAAGATAAATTCATAACTTTGCCGTCAATTTATTAAAAATATGGAAAAAGTAATAGGAGTTGAACTTAGTCATCGATTTGCCCCGATAGCCGTTAGAGAAAGATTGGCTCTTAATAAAGAACAAACTATACTTGCAATTAATGAATTAAAAAAAACGTATGAAGAAGTTTTTATTATTTCTACTTGTAATCGTTTATCTATCTACGCTTATGGGTTAAGTCATCATAAAATACTAGAATATTTTGATCAGTTTGGTAATTATCGCCAATACTTATCTATTTTACCAGATAGTGAAATTGCTATTAGAAACCTATTTTCTACTGCTGCTGGTTTAGAATCTCAGGCTATTGGGGAGCATCAAATTACTGGTCAAATTAGAGATGCGTTAGCAATTGGAAGACAGGAAAAAACTATTGGTCCTGTTCTAGATGAATTAATTAGACATGCCATTCATACAGGTAAAAGAGTACGATTAGAAACTAGTATAGGTGAATTTTCGGCATCATTGGCAACAGTTGGCTTTGAGTTAATATCTCAACAAGGATTTAATTTTTCCGAAACTACTTTTTTAGTAATTGGCACAGGAAATATGGCCAATTTAGTAACTACTGTTTTGGATAGGACAAAAATTAAGAAACTTTATGTAGCCAGTCATGATAAAATAAGAGCCCAAGAGATGGCAACTGAATGGAATGGTGAAGCTGTTGATATGGAAAATATGCATACCGCCCTTTCGGAAGCAGGTGTAATAATTGGTGGTACTCAAGGAGAGATTAATTTATTGCATGAGGAAACCATGGCGGAAAGTAAATGTCCTAGAGCTAAATTTGCACTACAAACAGGAGGATCTAAATTGTTTATTGATTTTGGTGTTCCTCGTAATTTTAACCCTGCTTTAAAAGAAGATCCAAATATTACTTTGTTTGATTTAGATGACATTAAAAAAATTACTTACGATGGTTTACTAAAACGATATGATGAAATTCCTCATGCAAGAATAATAGTAAATGAAGAATTAAATTGGTTTATGACTTGGTTAAGAAACCGAAAAGTAGCTCCTGTAATTGAAGCATATTGGAATAACCTTGAAGAAATTAAAGAGAAAGAAATAAAATGGTTGCTTCCTAAGTTAAATCATTCTGACGAACATACCAAGGAATTGTTGGAGCGATTTACACATCGACTAATACGTAAAATTTCTAATCCAACTATTGATGGAATAAAGAGAATTGCTCAAAATTTGCATGAAAAAGATAATCCTATCAATACGGCTAAACAAATATTAGATATTAAAGGTATAGATATTTTTGTTCCTAAAAGAAAAATTACCGTAGGAACCAGAGGTAGTAAATTGGCAATAACCCAAACCAATTGGGTAATTGATCAACTAAAAAAATTACAACCCGATTATGAATTTGAAACTAAAATAATTACTACAAGTGGTGATGAGGGTAATATTAATGTAATTGGAGCATTCACTTCTGCAATTGAAAGGGCGATGTTAGCTGGAGAAATTGATATTGCTATACATAGTTTTAAAGATGTTCCTACAGAAGACGTGGTTGGTTTACGAATAATTCCTGCTACCGAAAGGAAAGATGTTAGAGATGTGTTGATTTCAAAATCGGGTAAAAAATTTAAAGAACTTCCTGCTGGTGCTGTTATCGGAACGGGCAGTTTAAGAAGGTCAACACAGTTAAAACAAATTCGACCAGACTTGATTTATAAATTTATTCAAGGAAATGTTGATAGTAGAATTAATAAAATGGAAGCGGGAGATTATGATGCAATTATTTTAGCGGCGACAGGTTTACAAAAGATGAATATGATGGATATCATTACCGAAATTTTTGAGACCGACATCATGCTTCCTGCTGTTGGCCAAGGTATTTTAGGTATTGAATTGATTGATAAAGAAGGATATATTTTAGACTTGGTTAAACAATTAAAACATGAACCCACAAAAATTGCTGCTGATGCTGAAAGGGCTTTTTTGATTGCATTAGGAGGAGGATGTAATTTACCAATGGCAGCATATGCTCAAGTTAAAGATAACACCATCACTATTGAGGGAGTTTTTGCAACCCAAGATGGGAATCATTTTTCTCGAAGTTCAATTTCAGGAAAAATTGAAGATAAAAAATTGTTAGGTAGAACATTAGCTGCACAATTAAAAAATGAAGTTGCGAGTAAACAAAAAGTGGCAAAAACAATAGAAGTGTAATGTCTGTTCTTCAAAATAAAACTATTTTAATAACACGTCCAAAAGAGCAAGCTGAAGAATTTTTTTTAAAATTAGAGCAACTAGGTGCCATACCTATTGCATTCCCTCTTATACATATAGTACCTATTAATCAACCCGAACTTATTAAGATCTATACTAACAATAATTTTGATTGGATTATTTTTACGAGTGGTATTGCTGTAAAATGTTTTTTTGAGATTATTCACTATACTAAAGTAAAAGCTAAAATTGCAGTAGTTGGTTCTAAAACTGAAGAGGAATTAAACAAATATCATTTAAAAGCAGTATTTATCCCTTCTGATTTTACCGCAGAAACTTTAGCAAAAGAAATTCCGATTAATGAAAATGATACTATTCTAATCCCTCAATCTAATTTAGCTAAAAGCAATTTGGTTAAAATTCTTAGGAACCGGAAAGTAAATACCTATTCTATCAGCAGCTATCAAAATTGTAAAGTAAAATACACCAATAAAGAATTGAGAGAACTTTTTAATAAAAAAATAGATTTTATAACTTTTACAAGTGGATCAACTATAAATGCTTTTGTAAAATTAAATATTAAAATAAATAATTCAAAAGTAGTTTGTATTGGTCCAGAAACCGCCAAAGTTGCAGTAGAAAATAAAATTCGAGTTGATGCCATCGCAAACCCTCGTACTATTGAAGGAATAATTGATGCCATAGTTTCATTCTGCTAAAAATTAAGCTTCTACAATAGAAATATCAAACTGTACTAAAGTGATAAATTCTTTTACTCTTTTCTCCACCTCTTCATTTGTTAAATTTTGCATTCTTTCAGTTCCAAATTTCTCCACACAAAAAGAGGCCAAAGCACTTCCATAAATAATAGCTCTTTTCATATTTTCAAAAGAGATGTCTTTTGTTTCTGCTAAATATCCTATAAATCCTCCTGCAAAAGTATCTCCAGCACCTGTAGGGTCGAAAACTTCTTCTAAAGGAAGTGCGGGTGCAAAAAACACATTGTCTTTATCAAACAAAAGTGCTCCATGTTCTCCTTTTTTTATTACTAAATATTTAGGGCCCATTGCAATAATTTTTTTTGCTGCTTTTACTAAAGAATATTCACCTGAGAGCTGTCTCGCTTCTTCATCATTAATAGAAAGCACATCAACCATAGAAATGGTGCTTTTTAACTCTCTCATTGCAATGTCCATCCAAAAATTCATGGTGTCCATTACAATTAACTTTGGTCTATGGTGTAAATTATTGATAACTTGCTTTTGAATGCTTGGAGCTAAATTTCCTAACATTAAAAAATCACAATCTTGATAGTTTGCGGGCACTTTAGGGTTAAAGGTTTCTAACACATTTAATTGTGTTTCTAAGGTGTCTCTGGTATTCATATCGTTATGATATTTCCCTGCCCAAAAAAATGTTTTTTCATCGGGTTTAATTTCCAATCCTTCCAAATCAACTCTGTGTGCTTTTAACATATCCATAGCATCTTGAGGAAAATCGCCACCAACTACTGACACAACATTTGTTTTATTTACAAAGTGAGATGCCGCCAAGCTAATAAAAGTTGCTGCTCCTCCAACTATTTTATCTGTTTTTCCGAAAGGTGTTTCTATTGCATCAAAGGCAACTGTACCAATAACTAATAAGCTCATATTTTAGGTTTAAATTTTTTACAAATATAGTTGTATAATTCAAAAGATTCAACTAATATTGCAGCCCATTTGGGAAATTCCTCCTTAGCTCAGCTGGTTAGAGCATCTGACTGTTAATCAGAGGGTCCTTGGTTCGAGTCCAAGAGGAGGAGCTTAAAAATGAAAGGGTTACAGAAATGTAGCCCTTTTTTATTTTGTCATTGTAACACAATTGTAACACAAATTTGAAATAAGGAGGTGTTTTATCATTACTTACAATATTTGTAATTTAGTTCTATGTATAATAAGAATTTAAAGAATAACTGCTTCTTTCTTTTTTACCTCTGTGGTAAAATCGGCATAGGTGAAAACATAACCTTTAGGGAGTCTATCAATCGTATATACTATATAGTCAGTTACTTTCATGTATTTTGTTACAAGTACAAATATACAAAAATGTCCAGTTTTTCACGAAATAAACTGGACAAATATTTTTGTTACACATGTTTTTAAATAAAATAACTAGTTAATTCTTTTTTTCCAGACTTGGTATTTGTAGATAATGCCCTGCTCGTTAATATAGTAGATATGTTCAATATC
>PFUQ01000204.1 GCA_002790175.1 Flavobacteriales bacterium CG_4_9_14_3_um_filter_32_8 | reverse complement strand
ATGGATGATTTCACGAGGAAAATAAATAGGCATGTAACCCACCAATACTCTTCCAGGTTTTTCTTCTTTCCATTTTTTTGCCCTAGTAAAATTCAAATCGAAGGATAAATCCTTACATTCATCAATAATTTGTTTTAAGTCTTTCATATTATATCATTTAAATTCAAAACCAATTTTATTCTTGATTTCATCCTTTACTTGATTTTGAAATATTAAAACGAAAAACTATACCTGCTGTCAAGCAAAAAATAAAATTGAATTATTGGTATAGTTATAATTGTGTCATAATTGAGAATAAAAGTAACCCACAACTTTTCAATAAAACATGATAAGTGATAGTTTTTAACATGATGTGTATCATCTAAAAGTATGATTTTTCTTTTAAAAAAAATCATTCCAAGTGGTACTATTCTGATTTTCAGTTGGTTTACAACAAATTAGTTGTAATTAAAAAAATAACAAATATTTACAAAAAGACTTATTATTTAAAAAAACAAATACTCGGAAAATGAATTGATTAATGGGAAAGTATTAATCATGAACGTTTGCAGCAAGTAGCAACTTATTAAGATTAAGGATAAGAATTTTTTTGCCTGAGAGCTTAATACTTCCTTCTTTTACAAATTCAGATAAGGTTCTAATGGTTGTTTCTGTAGTTGTTCCTGCAATATCCCCAATTTCTCTTCTAGTTAAAACGATGGTTAATGTTTTTCCATCTTTCTCAAACCCAAATCTATTTTTTAAAACTAAAAGTGTTTCAGCTATTCGCTCACGAACAGGTTTTTGGGAAATGTTTAATAAATTTTGTTCTGATTTTTTTAAATCATCCGATAGTAACCTAATAATTTCTAAAGAGAAATTACTATTGTTATTTAACACTTCCGAAAATTTTTCTTTGGGTATATGACAAATATAACAATCTTCCATGGCGGTTGCAGTTGCCTTATAAGACTCATTACTTAAAGCAGATCTATAGCCCAAAAGTTCCCCTTCTCCTGCAAAACGAACAATTTGTTCTTTACCCTCATCGCCTAATTTAGAAATTTTTACTTTTCCATTATAAATACAATACATTCCATGAGGGTGATTACCTTCGTAAAAAATGACCTGTCCTTTTTTAAAAAAATTATTATCCTTATTTACACTCAATTTTTCGATTTCGTGAAGTGGTAAGCAACCAAAAATATTTTTATTATCGCATTCCGAACAAGATGGAATTTTTACAGGTGAATTTTTCATTTAAAAAAAGATTAAATACTTATTTTAAAAATATTAGTAAAGTTACAATTTTTAAACATACGATAACATGATTATTATCAAATTACTTATTTAATTACTATTTTTATAACAAATAAATAGGTATCTGTATTTATATTAATTTTGTTGGAATATTAATATTTGCCTTTATTTCTTTTAAAAAAATATGTCTTATAGTTATCATAGTTATCATAAAGTAATTACTGCATTTATTTTTCTAGCATGGGGAGTTTTTCATTTTGTTATCAAAGAAGATAACAAATTTGAATACAACAATGGGCAAAAAAAACGAAGTGGCAGTGTAAAAGAAAATAAAAATAACGGAATTTGGACGTGGTATTATGACAATGGAGTGAAAAATATGGAAGGCAATTTTATAAACGGAAAACGTGAAGGAAAGTGGATAACTTGGGATACTGTGGGTAATAAAATTATTGAGTGCGAATACATAAACGACCAACTAAATGGTGAATATATTTTATGGAATTCTAATAAGGAAATTACTCAAAAGATGATTTATAAAAATGATTACCCAATTTAAAAATACTTCAACCAATTATTTTGGCAACTCAAATTTTGTTTCCCAAATTTCTTTGTTATCTATTTTCTCAAGTTTTAATTTCAAATAGCTAAAATCCCCTTCTTTTATTTTCAATCGATCTACAATTATACTCTCACCAGTTTTATTAGCCACATCTTCATAAATTACATCGCTTAATCTTGGTAAAAAGGGGTATTCGATGGTCAACTTTTCATCTTCAGTTAAAACTAAATTGGATGCAGTTTCAAAAATTATTTCTTCAAATTTTTCGGCAATTATTTCATCATTAACCTCTTCTTTTGCTTTTGGATTAAGTTCAGAAACCCATTTAAAGAAACTATTAACAGCCTTTTCTTTTAAAATTGGTCGTATATAGATTGGAAAAGGTGAGCGGATATGTTCATTATCAGTAAACCAAAAATTAAAGGTTTGTTCAACTAATTCGCTACTTTCTAGTGTATTTGGCTCTAATTCTTTCATGTATATCTATCTATTTTGAAACAAAACTACGAAAACAATCACTTCATAAAATGATAATATTCAATAAAAGAATAAAGATATATCTATGTTTTTTATTTAGAAAAAAATATTAATTTAATCTGTCAGCTAACAGAAATTCGAATAAATAAAATTTGCAACTATAATTCAATATGGGTTATAATATATGACTTTTATGATTCATATCATGAATTTTAATAATAGTGAATAATACATTTGCCACTTAATATTATTACTTAACTGAAATAGAGTTATGTTAGCTTCTGATGGTTTAAAAAAAAGCTATTTTGTTTTATTAATAACCACACTCACTTTTACCTTATGTTTTGCTGTTTGGATGTTAAATGGTGTGTTGATTACATTTCTTACTTCCAACCAAATCTACAATTGGGACTTAGCTAAAGTAGGGCTACTCATTGGAACTCCAGTACTTACTGGATCTTTACTACGGCTTCCTGCAGGATTACTTACTGATCGATTTGGTGGAAAACCAGTAATGATAGGAATATTGCTTATAAGTTCTATTCCTTTGTTTTTAATGTCGTATGCGGATAGCTACCTCTCTTTTTTGTTGTGTAGCATTGGATTTGGTGTTGCGGGATCTAGTTTTGCCGTAGGTGTAGCTTATGTTTCACTTTGGTTTCCAAAAGAAAAGCAAGGTTTGGTATTAGGTATTTTTGGAGCAGGTAACGCAGGGGCTGCAATTACAACATTATTTGCTCCATCATTATTGTTGTCTTTAACCAATAATTTAGACAATTTAGATGCTTGGAGAAAATTACCTATTATCTATGGTTCTATTATGGTTTTTTGTGCAATTTTATTTTTATTATTAATAAAAAATAAAAAACCAACTACCATCCCTCGTACATTTCTAAAACAGCTTACTCCATTAAAATGTTTGAGAGTGTGGCGTTTTGGATTATACTATTTTTTAGTTTTCGGATGTTTTGTTGCTTTTTCGCAATGGTTAATGCCTTATTACGTAAATGTTTATAATTTATCCATCGTGAGTGCTGGTTTTTTAGTTTCTTTATTCAGTTTTCCATCTGGAATTATTAGAGTATTAGGCGGTTGGTTGAGTGATAAATATGGAGGCAGGATAGTTATGTATTGGGTGTTAAGCCTTTCTATATTCATTTCTTTCTCTTTAATTATCCCAAAAATGGAAATTACCTCTCCAGGAAAAGGGATTATGGCAATGAATTCGGGAATAGTCGAAAAAGTTACACCTAATTTAATTATTGTGGGTGGATGTAATTACGAACTAACTCAACATCAAAGGGGGTTAGATAATGCTAATGAAAGGAGTTTCGTATTTCCAATAAAAGACGTTTGGCAAGAAGCTAATGTTAAGGTTGGTGATTCTGTAACAAAAAAACAACTTATTGCCAAAGGAATTACCAAAATCTACTTCCAAGCAAACATTTGGATATTTAGTATTTTAATTATTCTATTAGGCATAGTTTGGGGTATTGGCAAAGCAGCAGTTTATAAACACATTCCTCAATATTTCCCCGAGCAGGTGGGTGTTGTTGGTGGAATTGTAGGCGTTTTAGGAGGATTAGGAGGGTTTTTCTGTCCTATTTTATTTGGCTATTTATTAGATGGCACTGGTTTATGGACTAGTTCTTTCATGCTATTATTCTTTATTTCATCCATCTGCTTGTTGTGGATGCATAATGTAATACAGAAAATATTAAAAGAAAAACATCAAAATTTATTTTGATGGAGCACGTTAATCTATAAATTTTCTCTTTATCTTGAATTATTATATACTATGTAATGGGCATGATTAACAGCCATAAATTTTAAAAATGAAAAAGAATGAATTTTTTATTTGCAGACAAATGATTAAAAATAATATCTTTATCCAAAAGGTTTATCTTCATTATCATACATATAACTAATGAATCAGCACATTTTCAAATCCATTACTTGTAACGACTGTTTAACAACCTCTTGTTTTATTAAAAAAGACTGTTCAGAAGAATACCTCTCATTAATAAGTAAAAAAAAAGAAACTTCCTTTTACCGAAAAAATCAATATATTGCACAGGAAGGTAGTACTATGATCGGATTATTTTTTATTCAAACTGGAAAAGCAAAAATTATTTCTGAAGGATTGGATAGAAAAATACAGGTAGTAAGGTTAACAAAAACTGGTGATATTATAGGATACAGAGGGTACGGGAAAGAAAGATATCCCATAAGTGCTATTGCCTTAGAAGAATCTATTATTTGTTTAATTGATAATTACACCATGTACGATGTATTTATGAATACTCCTAAATTAACTTATGAATTAATGGTTTACTATTCTAACGAGCTTAGCAATTCAGAAACTAAAATTAGAAATCAAGCTCAAATGAATGTGAGAGATAAAGTTGTAGATGCTTTATTGTATTACAACTCACTCTTTAATGATTATAATCAATATCCTTTTTTAATAGATTTAAATAGACAAGACATCTCTGCTTTAGCTGGAATTAACCACGAACAATTATCTAGAGTATTATCAGATTTAAAAAAAGAGAATATAATTATTCTTACTAAAAATGAAATTTTCATCAGCAACCAAGATTATTTAAAAAAAATAGTTGCTCCTTATCAATAAGATAACTATTTAATAATAAGCCTTGAGTTATTTTTTTTGGATGTTATTATTTTTTATGATTCATATCATTATTTTATTTGTCAAATAACATTTTATAATCTGACTCTTATCACAAAATAAAGATATATATCTTTATATTATTGTAGCATAAATTAATTAAAAACGAAAATATATTAATATGGAAGCAAAAGTAGCAGACGGAAAATTCCGTTTATTCGATTTTTCTAAAGAAGAAATAAGAGTTCTACATTACACGTGGATTGCATTTTTCTTAACATTCTATGTATGGTTTAACTTTGCACCGTTAGCAAGTACCATGCTTAAAAGTTTAGGCTTTTTGAAACCAGAACACATTAAAGCATTATTAATTTGTAATGTTGCCCTTACCATTCCAGGGAGGGTGGTAATTGGTGCAATGATTGATAAATTTGGACCAAAAAGAGTATTCGCCATTTTAATGATACTCATGGCAATACCAGGTTTGTTCTTCGCTTTTGGTAATACTTTTACTCAATTATTAGTTTCTAGATTATTACTTAGTGTAATAGGAGCTGGTTTTGTAATTGGAATTAGAATGACTGGACAATGGTTTCCACCGAAACACATCGGAAGAGCAGAAGGTTTTTATGCAGGTTGGGGGAATTTTGGCTCTGCTGCTGCTGCTGGTTTAGTACCTTTTATAGCTTTTACAGTTTTTGGTGGTGAAGATGGTTGGAGATGGTCATTGGCATCAAGTTCTATACTTTGTGCGATTTACGGAGTTATCTATTTCTTTATTGCCAGAGACTTACCTAAAGAAGGTGCAACCAAAGATTATCATTTTGTTGCTGCAAAAAAAATGGGTCCAATGCCAGTTTCAAATTATACAGATTTAGTTCAATATATTTTGTGGTCATTTCCATTATATGGTGCATTAGGTGTTTTAGCATGGAGGCTAGAGGGAATAAATATTGATGGTCATCCCGTAATTTCTTCTACCATTGTTAACTCCATATATGTAATTTTAGGTTTATGGTATTTATTTACCGTATTTAACATATTAAAAGAAAATCTTCCTGCTCTTAAAAAAGGAGTACCAGATGAAGAAAAATATCACTGGGGAAGTGTTGCAGCACTAAATAGCACCTATTTTGCCAATTTTGGAGCAGAGTTAGCAGTTGTATCCATGTTACCTTGGTTTTTTCAAACCGTTTTTTCTACTTTAAAAAATGCAGCTGGAGAACAAATTATGACGGTAACTATGGCAGGCTTAGTGGCAGGATCATTTGCTTTTATCAATTTAGTCGCTCGTCCTCTTGGTGGTTATCTTTCTGATAGAATGTCGAACAGAAAAAGAACAATGTTGCTTTATATGGTTGGTATTGCTTTAGGTTTTTTCTTAATGGGATTAATACCAAAATATGGACCAATAGTAGAAGGGGTTCAAACATTACTACCTCAATTTGAAGGAATATGGTGGTTAGTAACATCAGTTGTTATTACCATGTTTTGCTCTATGTTTGTGCAAGGTGCAGAGGGGGCGACATTTGCTTTTGTTCCGCTCATTAATCATAAAATACAAGGCAAAATAGCAGGTATGGCTGGTGCTTATGGTAATGTTGGAGCGGTTATTTACTTAGTAATATACTCTTTAGTTGATGCAAAAACTTTCTTTTACATAGTTGCTGCAGGTGCTGCGATAAGTTTTTTATTCTGTTGGTATATGCTTAAAGAACCAAAAAATTCATTTGCAGAGGAATAATATTTTATGATTAATATCATATAATAATTTTATAGCTAATTATAAATTTGACTCACTATTAACATCACAAACAATAAAAAATTATGTCAAAAACTAATATAGATAAATGGGAAGTCGAAGACGAAGGGTTCTGGGCTTCCACAGGAAAAAAAATTGCCAATAAAAACCTATGGATTTCCATTCCAGCATTATTACTAGCCTTTGCCGTATGGATGATGTGGGGAGTCATCATTAAGTACATGAAAGACTTTGGTTACAACTTTGGCTTAACAGAAGGGTTAACACCAGGCTCTGCTGAATTTAACAAAGTGCTGGAAGATGTTAACAACCTATATTACACTTTACCAGCGATTGCAGGGTTAGCAGGAGCCACTCTACGATTGCCTAATTCTTTTTTAATCTCTTTAGGTGGTGGAAGAAATGTGGTATTTGTTTCTACTGCATTGCTATTAATACCAGCGATAGGAACAGGAATGGCTTTAGGAGATATTAATACCTCTTACATGGTATTTGCTATTATGGCAATGCTTTCAGGTTTTGGTGGTGGAAACTTCTCCTCTTCTATGAGTAACATTAGTTTTTTCTTTCCAAAAAAGAACCAAGGTTATGCATTAGGAATGAATGCTGGTATTGGAAATTTAGGTGTTGCCGTAATGCAAAAATTAATTCCTTTTGTTGTTGGATTTGCTTTTTTTGGAGTTGCAGGAACTTCATTAGGAGTTGAAGGTAGCGGTCCTTTGGCTGGTATTCAAAATGCTGGTTGGGTATGGGTTCCTATATTAATAGCATCTGTTATTGGTGCATTTGTTGGGATGAACAATGTGATAACTGGCACTCCAAACCTACCAACTACAGCTCAAGGAGTTGGCAAAACACTTTACATGACATTTTTAGGTGTAGTTGCCGCAGCTATTGGTTCCTACTTATTGATTGGTGCTAAATTAAATATGTGGATAGTTCTTCCCATTGTAATCGTTTTAGCAGTTTTACTAATGAAATATGCTACGCCTGGCGAAATTAAAGCAAACTTAAACAAACAGTTTTCCATTTTAGGAAGTAAACATAACTGGATAATGACCATTATTTATACCATGACATTTGGTTCGTTTATCGGTTTTTCTGCTGCTTTCCCAAAACTTTGTCAAGATATATTTGTTTATACCAATCCAAACGACCCAACTTTTATTAATCCTAATGCACCTAATTTTATGTTGTGGGCATTTATTGGTCCAATGATTGGGGCATTAGCACGACCATTAGGAGGCATTATTTCAGATAAATTTAACAGTGGTGCAAAAGTTACAGCAGTGAGTACTTTGGTTCAAATTATTGGAGCATTGGCAGTTGCTTATTTTGTGATACAAGCTAGAGAATGTGCAACACCTGAAACTTATTGGTGGCCATTTTTTGGCTGTTTTATGTTGTTATTTTTAGCTTCTGGAATTGGAAATGGTTCTACTTTTAGAAGTATTCCTTATATTTTTAGTAAAGAACAAGCTGGACCAGTTTTAGGTTGGACAGCTGCAATTGCTGCGTATGGTGCTTTTATCATACCAAAAGTATTTGGAGAACAAATTAAAGCCAAAACTCCTGAGTACGCACTATATGGGTTTGCGGCTTATTATATAATTTGTTTGGTATTAAACTGGTGGTATTATCAAGGTCCTAAAAGGGAATTTGATAATCCGTAAAATATATTGTAAGGTACATTAATAATCAAAACATATTTGAGTACCTATTAATTTAATTAGTAAAGCGAAAAGGGTTATGAAATTCATAACCCTTTTTTAGCTATTAACTATAAATTTATAGCAACTTTGAATAAATACAATTAGTATAACTTATCATTTTAATGGGTTTAAAACCAGCATACGAAAATAAACTGCTCGCTTTTACAGGCGTAGTTGGTAATTTAGCTCACAACAAAATTAAAACAATTAATATTAATTGCTCTTTAGATGAAGCTTCACGATTATTAATAAATACTTCTATTAACTATTTGGTAATATTAAAAAAGAATATTCCAGTAGGGATAGTTACCAAACAACATTTTTCCAATTCAAACCTTAAAGATTCTGATACTAAAAGTGAATTTGTTTCCAAAATAATGGATACACATTTAATCTCAGTACAGAAAAACGAACCTGTTTTTGAAACTTTAATGTTTATGCTAAAACATAACATCAACCATTTATTGGTAATGGATGGAAAACAATCTTTAGGAATTATTACTCAAAAAGATTGGTTGTCGGTACAAGTTAATTATCCTACACAACTCATTAAAAAAATTAGAGAAGCAGATTCAATAGCTAAAATTGTAACCATAAGAAAGGAAAGTAAAAAAATTATTTGGGATATATTTATCAAAGAAGAAAATGCGGTGTCCTTAACCAACATTATTACCATTGTAAATGATGCCATTGGAAAAAGAATACAAGAATTAGCTTTGGCGGAAATGGTAACTAAGGGTAAAGGAGATGCTCCAGTAAATTATGCATGGATTGGAATGGGAAGTGAAGGTAGAAAAGCTCAAACCATTAGAACGGATCAGGATAATGGAATTATTTTTGAAAATGTAGCTGCCGATGAATATAATAAGGTTAAAGACTGGTTTTTAGAATTTTCAGCCATTGTGGTAAATGGGTTAAATGAATGTGGGTTTCCATTGTGCAGAGGAAACATAATGGCTACCAATCCCAATTTATGTAATTCGATAGATAAGTGGAAAGAACTTTTTGAATTTATTATTACAAAAGCTGCAAGAAAAGAATTGTTAGAAGCTTCCATCTATTTTGATTTTAGATGCATATATGGAAAAGAAGAATTAGTAAATGAATTATGGACATACTTATTTGAAAGTATAAAAAAACATAACTTTTTTATGCGTCATTTTTCAGAAAATTTATTAGAAGCTAGCCGTCCACCCATTCGCAAATGGAAATGGAGAATGCCAACAAATTTTAATATTATTCCTCCACCCTTTGATATTAAAAGAGAAGGGACAGCACCACTAGATGCAGCAATTAGATTATTAGCTCTTCATAATGAAATTAGAGAAACTAACACTTTAAAAAGATTACAAGCAATTCTTGAAAAAGGCAATATGCCAAAATCACTTGCCGATAATGTTCATGTGGCTTTTGATTTTATACTTAAATTAAGATTTAAATTAGAATTTACTATGGATACAGAAATATTAACAATAGACCATACCGTTAATCCTAAAGATTTAATACCAATAGAGTTAAGAAAATTAAAAGATGCATTGAAAACAATTTATGAGTTACAAGATTATGCATTTAAAGAAGTTACTGGAATGAATATTCCTTGGTCTATGAAATAAAATATTACCTATGAAAATGAATACTAGAGAAAAACACTGGTTCTTTTTTATTGTTACTGCAATTGGGGCAATAGTAGTAGTAAATTTAGCCATATTGTTATTGTGGACAGATATGACAGAAGAAGAACGAAGAATAGGTCAACAAATTTTTGGTCGTGTTGTTACCTATGGAACTTTCGCCATGATTGTTTTATTTTTTATCAGTTCACAATTTATTTTATATATTTTTCGAAATTATATTTCTCCCATCGAAACGCTAACCGAAGAAACTAGATTAATAAGAGTTGCCAATGCAAAGTACCGAATTAAACCAGTTGGAGCACTCGAAACACACAATTTAACAACTGTAATAAATGAATTGGCTGATTCTTATATTTCGTTAAAATCGGAAGTTAAAAATATCGTTACCGAATCTAAAGAAGGCTTTGAAGAAGGGAAAATGAGATTGGATGCCTTGATGAATATTATACCAGAAGGTGTTATTATTTGTAATCATGATGGTAGAATTTTAGTTTGTAATCATCGAGCCTATCAAATTTTTGATGCCGTACAACATAAAGAAGTTGGTCGGTTTTTAAAATTAGGTTTGGGTCAATCTATATTTAGTGTTCTTAATAGAACTCCTATTGTAAATGCATTTGAACTGTTACAAAAACAGCAAATTGAAGAAAACAGTTGCACCAATTTTAATTTCATTACCACTCGATATAAAGTTCAATTTTTGGATGTAAAAGTAATTCCAATCTTAACAAATATAGATTCCAATACCATTTCTGGTTATATGTTTACCATCAATGATATCAGTAATCATATTAAAGCGGGCAATTTCGATAACTACCCTAATCAATCTATAATTTTAGATGAGATAGCCTCTATTGCTAATATGAAAACTAACAATGAATTTAATTTTATTACCGAAATTGGTGTTTGGGTGGGTATTGAGCACCTTTATCTAATCGATTTATTGATTGAACTTTCTACACAATTAAAAAAAATAGGTGTAAAAACAATTGGTTTAGGCATTAATGACACTAATAAATTACAAATGAATTGGAGTGGAGAAGGAATTAATTTCAAATCAACTCATCAACAGTTTAATCATTTAATTTTAACTCAAAATAACAGTAATAATCGTGCTAAAATAGAACTAGATATTATCGTTTCTAAGCAAGAAATTGAATGGAAAATGCTTGATTCAATAGAATCAAGACCTATTTTTTATAATTCAACTCCTGCGGAAGATGTTAGTAAGAAAACAGATCAAGATGATGTATTGTTAAGAGACTTAACTTATGTAGTTTTTGATACTGAAACTACAGGTTTAGATCCTTCTGGTGGAGATGAAATTATTTCGATTGGGGGCATTCGGATATATGAGGGAAAAATTAATAATGAAGAAATATTTGATGAATTAGTGAATCCCAAAAGAAACATTCCGTTAATTTCTTTAAAAATTCATGAAATTTATCCTGAAATGCTTGACAATAAACCAACTATTGCTAAAGTATTACCCTTATTTCATGAATTTGCAAAAAACACAGTTTTGGTAGCTCATAATGCTGCTTTTGATATGAAATTTATTCAATTAAAAGAAGAGCAAACTGGCATAAAATTTAATAACCCCGTATTAGATACACTATTATTATCAGCTGTTTGTCATCCAAAACAAGAAACACATAATTTAGAAGATATTGTAGAAAAATTAGGAATAGAATTAATTGGAAGACATACTGCATTAGGTGATGCGATGATAACAGCTGAAATATTTTTAAAATTCCTCCCCATTTTAGAAGCAATGGGAATAAAAACATTGGGAGAAGCACGTGAAGCATCTAAAAAAACGGTGTTTTCAACGATAAGGTTTTAAGAATTAATTATTTAAATTCATTCATATTAATAACTAAGCTGTTGTCACTAATTTTTAACAAGTTTTTACCTTCAAATTCTGTAATCAATTTTTTAACGTATTGCTTTGAAGCACCCGTTAATTCAGATAATTCATGAATAGAATAGTTTATTTTTATCTTGGATTTATTTTTATCTTCGTTATCTATTAGCAATAAGATGGCATTTAAAAATCTTGTTTTAATATTTTGCGATTTCATGTTGTTTACTCTATCGATGGTGTAATTTATTCGATCGCACAAACTTTGGATAATGTTATTTTTAAATGTAGGGTAATTCTCCAATAAATTTCTAAAATCATTTAATGGTATAAAAATAGCATCAACCCCCCCTCCAAAAGCAAAGCTACTAAATGTATAATTTTCTGATTCACTAAAAAAGGAACTCAAACCTACAAATTCATGTGGATTTGCAAACCACATTGCTAAATTATTTTTTGCAGTTCGGGTTATTTTTACATTTCCTTTTTTGATAAAGTAAATTCCATTTATCCGCTCCCCTTCCTTAAATAAAGGCTCATTTATCAAAAAATGGTTTTTTGTTTTGAAATTGTTCAGAATTATTTGCTCAATACTATTCAATTCTCCTTAGTTGATTAATTATGGTACTAAAATTAAAACAAAAAGGGTGTTTAAAACTATGAGTTAAATCATATATGATAATGGAAAAGAAATTAACCTTTAAAGTTCGCTATTTCTTTATTTAAAAGAGCTAATTCTTCTTCTGATAATAACTTTTGGGCAAGTGGGAAGATAGTATTATCTTCTCTAAAAAGATGTAATCTTAAGAGTTCAACTAATTCTTTCCCATTGTGGTAAGCTAAATCAAATGTAACCGCTCTCGATTGAAGGTCTGGAAGACGAGAAGCTAACCCTAACAAATTGAAAGTAAGCGAAGCTAGTTGAATAAACTTAATATGATCATCTTCCATTAAATCAACTGCTGTTTCTTTATTTTCGTTTGGACTGTGTTCTCCAGATGCTATTAGTCTTTTGTGAAGAATTGGGAATAAGTGTCTTTCTTCTTTTCTATTATGAGGTAAAATATGATTATCGAAATATTTAAAAAAAGTATTAAACCGTTCGTTGATTTCTTGTGTAAATAAGTAAGATGTATCTTTAAATTCACCTAAAGCTTTCTCAAATTTCTCTGCAAATACAATTAACTCATTATGCTCATCTATTAATTTTTTTAATGAAGTTGTTAAATCATCATAGGTAATGCCATCAACAGTTGTTGCATCTTTATCATAAGCATCAGGTGGATCCATAGGAGAGTTTTCACTTAATTCTTCCTTTTTATTAGCGGCTCTATCTAACGGATCTGTTTCTTTTAATTTTAATGCAATGGCTTTCCCTTCAGCATCTAATCTACTGCCTGTTGTTGTATCTATTATTTTCATAATACAAATTTACATTTTTTGCAATTAATATATGATGTAAAACATATGAATTAATATCTTATTATTAAATAAAAAAAGGTCATGTAAAACATAACCTTTTTTTGAACCAAATAATTTTTATCATAATAATAAATTAAAGCATGAAGAATTTACTTATTTAGTCTCCTCTTTCTTCTCTGTAAAATTAGGTTTGATAATTATCATTAACCATCCCCAACTGCTGGTTTGGTCTATTCTTCCTTCACCAGCATTTGGGTTATTAGATTGATACTTAACATTTTTTAGGTCGGCTAAAGTTGTTGTTGCCAACATCATAGAATATCCAGCTTTTAATGCAACGCCTTTTGATAAATCAAAACCAAAGTTAAAATCAACTTCAGTACCTAACCCTGAAGACATAGTGTACCCTGTATATTTTTTATCATTGACAGCAGTAACATCTGCAGGAGTTCCATTAGTCATCGCATTCGTTAAATCTTTATTATATTTATATTCATCCCACACATTAGCTGCTGAAGAAAATAGGTGAACATCTGCTCCTATAGTAAATTTTTCTCCTTTGTAATTAAGTAGTAAAAAGATGTCTTGTAAACCAACGCTACCAATATGATTACCTACATAAAAATAGTCCATGTGACCATTAAATTTATGATTTGTTCCATAAAATGGGTTAAAAGCGTGGTTAACTCTTTTATAAGAAGCACTAGTATCTGTTTCACTATTTCCACTTAGAAATTCATACCCAACAGTTGCTTTAAATTTTTCTGTTATTTTATAAGAAATATCCAAAGCATAATTCATCGCAGCAATTTCTTTATTGTATTCGCCTTTATTATCAGAAAATACTTTGGTTCTATCTCCATGAACACCCATTTGGGTATAGAAAGCACCATTAACAGCAAATTTCCCTTTTTTATAAGTTAAGCGTGTTCCAATGGTTTGGCTGTAATTATCTTTGTAATAAGGTGTTCCAACTCCAGAAGTTCCACTACTATCATAGTCTAATTGTTCTAAACCGTTATTTAAAAATAATATACTAGCACCGAAATTATCTCCAAAATCTTTGTGTAACCATAAATATTGTAACGCTTTATAGGTTCCTAATGCGGCCTCAGTTTTTGACAAAGCAGCTTTATCTTGGTTGTAAGCGGCACCAATATCAGCTTTAAATTTATTTTTAGTAAATTTAATGATAGCTGCATCATGACTACGTCCTTGTGCCGTCCAATCAACACTACCAAAAATTCGATGATCATCTAAAATTATTTCTTGACGACCAAATTTTAATGACCAATTTTCTGACATTAACGCTTGTCCCCAAGCCTCATGAATGCTTAAATAAGAGCCATCATTATTTTGTTGTGTAGAAGTACTAATTAGTTGAGGTTGACTTCCCCACACATGCACATCTTGTAAACTGACTCTAAAAATATAACCTTCGGTTTTATACCCAAAATTAAGTCTAGTGCGTTGTTCAATTAATGCTGCCGCATCTTGTGCTGTATCAGCCAAAGATTTGTATCCATGGCGAAATTCAAATCTTGGTCTTAATTCTCCATCTAGAGTAAATTGTCCGAAAGACAATTCACTTAGCATTAACATAAGAACCGTTGTAACTATTTTATTTTTCATGTTGTTATTATTTAGTTAATAAATTATAATTTACACTATAAAAGTAAAAAGCAGAAAAAGGTAAAACCATGAGTGATGTCAATTTATTAATTGTTTTATAGCAATTAAATAAATGATATTGCTCATATAATAAAAAGACCAATCGAATAGGAATTGGTCTTTTTAACTAAAAAAATTAATTTATTGTATTAATGATTTTTTATTTCTTTACCTGGGAAATAAGTAGTAGATTTTCTAATTTTCTTTTTATTCCAATTCCAAATTACCAATTGGTAATCTCTCCATATATAATCTATTGGAGCTACTAAGAAGTGCATAAATCGAGTAAAAGGAATTATTGCGATGATAAAAAAAGCTGAAATAATATGAATTTGAATAAACCAAGGCAAAGCATTAACAACTCCTAAATCTGGATTGAATGCAAAAATTGATGTTAAATAGGGAGTAATTGAAGTTGCAAACCAAGTAGATCCCCATCTGGCAAAATAGGCGACAGATAATCCACTGATAATTTGGGTAAATAATACCACATATACTAACATGTCCATTTTGTTGGCAACCATGGTTAATCGTTGAGATGATAATCTTCTTTTTACCAAAAGAATTAATCCAAGTAAAGCACTTAATCCAAATGCAAAAGATGAAATTTCTAGAATTAATAATCGTAAAGAATCTCCATTCCAAGCAATAATTGCACTTGGAGTAAGAAAGGCAATTAAATGCCCTAAAAATATAATTACCATTCCCCAGTGAAAAGGTTGAGAAGCCCAAAACAATTGTTTACCTTCTAAGAATTGGGTGGATAAAGATGAAACTTGAAAGCCTCTATTTTTGTATCGATAGATTGTTCCTAAAATAAAAATACCAAAAGCCAAATAAGGAAACGATATGAATAAAAAGGAATTAAGAGCGGCAATATTTTGTTGTAAACCAAATTTTAATAGTGCTACAATTATTCCTGCAATAACAAGCATACCTATAAATACTCCAAAATAATTGACTTTCTTTTCTGGTAAAGGTCCATTTTCTTCTTTAATTTTTTTAGCTTTTGCTACTGCCATTAAAATTAATACGACAATAATAAGCCCTAGAATAATTCCTAAATTAATCAGGGATGAAGTCGAAATAAATGCTAATAATATCATGTTTCTATTTTTTAAGTTCGTTTAAAATAAATTATCTAACAAGTGCCACATTTTGGTAAAAAATTACTTAAAGAAGGAGCCGCTATTTTTTCTCCATACGCAACACCTTCAAAATCGGATTGAAGAACAAAAAGAAGAGCTTGTATTGCATTTTGGTAAATATTTCCATCTACAATATCTTCCATAATAATTGCTTTTTGTTTCTTCTTAATTACTTTCATTTTTAAATCCAATCTTGATTGTTGAAATTCTTCCAACATTTTTTCAACTGCTGGAGTTACAGCTCTAACTGCAAGTTCCTGCACTAATTCTATATCATCAGATTTAGCTAATAAATGCAACACATGAGGTAAATTATCTGCTAATTCTTCACCACAACTATGATTAATTTTAGCTTGTTCACGTTTCATGTTTACTAAAAATTCACCTCGATTGTAATCTTCTCCAAACAACACATATCCAATATCTAAAAAACAAATTGCTTGGATATGAAAAGTAAATCCAAATACTTCTTCAACTTCATATAAAGTTTTAGAGTTGATGTAATCAGAAAAACGTAAAAAAGTTTTTGCTGCTTCTGGATATTTTTCCTGCAACATCAACATACAGGCATTTACCTTGTCGTGATATCCAAAAGTTGGATATTTGAATAATTCTGATAATATTTCGTACTGCGATTTGTCCATTTTACAATCCTCTAGCTGGTTTTTCTTTAAATCCGAAACCTGCTTCTCCTTTATGGTCGGCTGTAGCTTCGAGCATTTCTATTGATTCTTCTCGGTGTGCTGGAGGAATAACAAAACGTTCTTCAAATGTTGCTAAAGAGGTTAATCTAAAAATAGCATTAGCAGCAGTGGCACTCATTTTTGCAGTTTTCATTAATTCTTCCACCTTATCTTTAGGTAAATCACCAACTGTTATATTTCTTCTGTGTTGTTTAACAGCCATTAATTTATCATAGACTTCTCTTACTTTATCAGTATCTCCATTGGTAAATAGTGATGCTAAATATTTCATTGGCATTCTGTTATTATCAATTGGTGAAAATAATTCATCAGAAACAGTATTATAAGTTCCATCGCCATCAACTTGTGCCATACCTGGTAACATTGGTGGAACATAAAATAAATTAGGTAAGGTTCTGAATTCTGGGTGCAATGGTAATGCAATTCCCCATTCTTTTACAAATTTCCACACTGGTGAATCTTGTGCTGCTTTTATAGTAGAATCGTGCACTCCACTATTTCTAGCAGCTTCAATCACTAAAGGATTATTTGGATCTACATAAATATCTAAATGATTTTTTATTAAATCTTTATCATTACTAGATGCAACTTGCTCAATTTTATCAGCATCGTAAAGCATTACTCCTAGGTAACGAATACGTCCAACGCAAGAATGCATACAAGCTGGAGCTTGACCTGATTCTAATCTTGGATAACAAAGAATACATTTTTCTGATTTACCAGTATGCCAATTATAATATGATTTTTTATAAGGGCAAGCTGTAACACACATTCTCCATGCTCTACATCTTTCTTGATTGATTAAAACTACACCGTCTTCACCCCTTTTATATAAAGCACCTGATGGACAAGAGCCAACACATGCTGGGTTTAAACAGTGGTTACAAATTCTCGGAAGATACATAAATGTCATTTTCTCTAACTGGAACATGGCTTCTTGCTCTGCAGATGTTAGATTTTTAAAATTTACATCATTTCGAGCATAATCGGGTGTACCACTTAAATCATCATCCCAATTTGGACCAGATTTAATATCAATTGGCTCTCCAGTAATTAAAGAAACCGCTCTTGCTGTAGGTTGATCATCTCCTTCTGGAGCTGTGAACAAATCACCATAACGATATGCCCAAGGATGGTAATAATCCTCTAAAATTGGCATATTAGGATTATGGAAAATATTCTTTAATCCTTTTAGTTTTCCAGCTCCTTTAAGAGAAACAGAATTGCCGTCTTTAACCCATCCTCCTTTATATATTTCTTGATCTTCCCACTTGGTTGGATAACCAGTTCCTGGTTTAGTTTCAACATTATTCCACCACATATATTCTGCACCTCTTCTGTCTGTCCAAACATTTTTACAGGCAACTGAACAGGTATGACATCCGATACATTTATCGAGATGAAAAACCATTGAAATTTGTGCTCTAATATCCATAACTTTTTTATTTATTATTGTTTATTGATGATTGGTTATTTTTTATATTCAATCATCATTTTCAATTTTCAGTCTTTAAAATTCTACTTTATCCATTCTTCGTACTAGTACGTGAGTATCTCTGTTAACTCCAACAGGACCCCAATAATTAAAGTGATAAGAAAACTGTCCATAACCACCACACATTAAGTTAGGTTTTAAGTGAACTCGAGTAAACGAATTATTCATTCCACCTCTTCTTGGTTCGCCTTTTTTACCTCTTCTTTCTTGCGATTTAGGAATGTTGTATGTTCTTTCTACGGCATGATAAACAATGCACACTCCAGAAGGAATTCTAGCACTAACACAAGCTCTGGTTACATAAGTACCGTGGTCATTATAAACCTCCACATAGTCGTTATCTTTAATTCCAAGATCTTCAGCATCTTTCTCACTTAACCAACATGGTTCTGCACCTCTTGATAGCGTTAACATTCTTAAAGTATCACCATAAGTGGAGTGAATATGCCATTTGCCATGAGGAGTTAAACAATTGAGCATTTTAGCTTTTCCATCATTTACGGTTTTTCTTAAATCTCCATAAGTTTCTGGAGTAGGTGATGGTTTGTAGGTTGACAAATGTTCTCCAAATGCAATATAAGCATCATGATCTAAGTAAAAGTGTTGACGACCTGTTAATGTTCTCCATGGCACTAAGAAATCTATATTATAAGTATAAGCGGCATAGGTTCGTCCATTGTGCATTAATCCTGACCAAAGTGGTGAAGAATTATAACGTTTAGGTTGAGCTTGCAAATCACGGTATTCCATACCTATTTGTTTGTACTCTGTTCCTAAATCAGCTATTTCTGGTATTCCTATTTTTTCAGCCATAATTTTATAACATCTCTCTGTTAACTTACCATTGGTTAGCGTAGATAGTTTTAATACGGCATTTATTGCTTCGGTATCATCTTTTAATGAAGGATATTCTGAGCCATCTTTCCATTTAGTAACGTGTTGTCTGTTTTCTAACATTTCTCCATAAACATCAGCACAGTCGAAATGATTTCCATGAGCTCCTAAGCCATCTTCAGCGACACCTTTACCTAAAGAGATGAATTTGTCGTAAATTTTGGTGTAATCTCTTTCTTTAAAAACAATTTTGTGCATTGTTTTACCAGGAATTGGTTCACATTCTCCTTTACTCCAATCTTGCAAATGTGTTTGACTAATTTCGTCAATAGAATCGTGAGATAATGGTACGTTAACAACATCTTTCATTACTTCTGGCAAATATGTTTTTGCCATCGCACTCATTTTCTTTGCTAATCCTTGAAAGATTTGCCAATCTGATTTTGATTCCCAAACAGGAGGAATTGCCTCAGACAATGGGTGAATAAAAGAGTGCATTTCTGTTGAATTGATGTCTGCTTTTTCGTACCATGAAGCGGTTGGAAGAACAATATCAGAATAAAGGGCAGAAGTATCCATACGGAAATTAATATCGATTACTAAATCCATTTTTCCTTTTGCTCCTTCTTTTTTGAAAGTGATATCTTCCACTACATCACCAGCAACTTCGTCAGCAATTTTATTGGTATGAGTTCCTAAATAATGATCTAAGAAATACTCATGACCTTTTGCAGAAGTTCCAATTGCATTTCCTTTCCAAATAAACCAGTTTCTAGGGAAATTGATTTCCTCATCTGGCTCAACAACAGCGTGTTTTAATTCACCAGATTTTAATTGTGCTACAATATGATTTCTCATGGCTTCATCTGTGGTATGTCCTGCAGACTGAGCATCTTTTACAATATCAAAATTTGATTTGTTATATTGAGGATAATAAGGCATCCAACCATTACGTACAGCTTTTACTGCCCAATCTGCCGAGTGCATATTTGCCAATTTATTATCTGGAACAGAATTGTAATATTTTTGATTTCCATCATATCTCCATTGGCTGGAATTAATGTAATGCCAAATAGGTCCTTGTTGTAATCTTGCAGCTGTTCCCCAATCTTTAGAACTCATTATGGTTGACCATGAATCCATGGGTGCTAATTTTTCTTGCCCTACATAGTGGTTCATTCCACCTCCATTTTTACCATTACAACCAGTTAACATTTGAGCCATAATTGCAGCTCTGTACATTAAATTACCATGAAACCAATGGTTAATTCCAGCACCTACAATTACCATACATTTACCTTCGGTAGTTTCTGCTGTTGTAGCCCATTCTCGAGCTAATTGAATCACTTCTGATTTACTAATTCCAGTAAATATTTCCTGCCAAGCAGGTGTGTAGGCTTGATTTTTATCATCATAAGATGCTGGATATTCTCCTTCTAATCCTCTACCAACACCATATTGAGACATGGTTAAATCATAAATTGTTGTTACAGGTATCTTACCACCATCAATGGTATCAATGTATTTTACAGGTACTCCTCTTAATGCTTTGGTTTTTAATCCAAATTCTTGAAATTCTACCTGTAATACTTTTTCTTTTTTATCGATAAGGGTTAATTCTGGGTCATAAATTTTATCCGATTCTCCATCCTCATATTTCATGTTCCAATTACCTGATTTCTTATCCCATCGATGTCCCATACTTCCTTTTGGCATCACTAAATCACCAGTTGAAGCATCATAGTTTAAGAATTTCCAATCTCCATTAGTAGTGTCTTTGTATTTGCTAACTCTATTGGCTCTTACCATTCTTCCAGGTAAATAATGACCGTCTTTTTCATGCAATTCGACTAAGAACGGACAATCTGTATATCTTTTAACATAGTTGATAAAATAGGGTGTTTTGGTGTTGACATGGAATTCTTGTAGAATAACATGAGTAACTGCCATCCAAAATGCTCCATCTGAACCTGCATGTACAGGAATCCATTGGTCAGCATGTTTAGCGACCATGCTAAAGTCGGGTGACATTACAACTGTTTTCGTTCCGTTATGTCTTGCTTCTGAGAAGAAGTGAATATCTGGTGTTCTTGTCATTCCAAGGTTTGCACCCATAGATACAATAAATTTAGACATAAACCAATCTGCACTTTCGCAAATATCAGTTTGTTCACCCCAAATTTCTGGGAAAGCATTTGGCAAATCACAATACCAATCGTAAAAACTCAAGTTTACACTTCCTAACAACTGTAGGTATCTTGCCCCAGATGCATAACTTAACATACTTTTTGCTGGAATTGGTGCGAAACCTATAATTCTATCTGAACCATATTTTTGAATCACATAAATATTAGCTGCTGTGATTAACTCTTCCATTTCATCCCATTTCACTCTTCTAAAGCCACCTTTACCTCTAGCTCTTTGATAACGCTTTCTGTTTTCTTTATTTGCTTGTAAGTTTGT
The DNA here is from genome assembly GCA_002790175.1 of Flavobacteriales bacterium CG_4_9_14_3_um_filter_32_8. Classification (GTDB taxonomy): domain Bacteria; phylum Bacteroidota; class Bacteroidia; order Flavobacteriales_E; family Vicingaceae. The sequence continues at coordinate 1,721 of PFUQ01000204.1, read as the reverse complement.
CCAAGCCAATACAGGATCTCCTCCACATTTTTCTTTTTCAGCTCTATACAAGTCAATTAACGCTCCTCTTATAATGGGATATTTAACTCTAATAGGGCTGTATAAATACCAAGAATAAGAAATACCTCTTTGGCAACCTCTTGGTTCGTATGGCGGAACTTCTTTATTAAATTGTGGGTAATCTACTTGTTGTAGCTCCCAAACAACAATACCATCTTTTACGTGTATAGCCCATGAGCAACCACCTGTACAGTTTACTCCATGTGTACTTCTTACCACTTTATCGTATTGCCATCTGTTTCTATAAAATTCTTCCCATTTTCGTGTTTTGGGAGATATTATGTCTTCTATCCAGCTCATAATTTATTTTATTTAAGTTCTTTATTTACTATTTATGATTCTATAGAATCATTACCTTTTAATTGTCTACGAAATATATCTTTTTTTGTAGATTCTTTTTTTCTATTGCTCCAAAGGATACTTATAAGTATAAGAATAAGAATTAATCCAACCACTCCTCCACCTGCTAATAAGGAAAAACCACTATTTACGGTTTGAGTTTTACTTACTTGATTTGCATATTTAAAAAATGCTGTTAATTGTCTTACTTCATCTACTGTTAATTGATTGTTTCCATAAGCTGCTGTCATAGCTGGAAAGGGTGGTGCATTTAAAATACCTGAAATTCCCGCATCTCCCAATCTTTCATAAACATTGGTTAAATCTTTAGCTAATAAACCTCCTGGTGTAATTTCATTATTAGTAACATTATGACATGTCATACATAAGGGGCCACCATTTGTTAAGTGTTTTTTACCGGTAAATAATTGTTTGCCCATTTCTACGTCCTCAGCAGCATATTCAATAGGTGCAACTGGGACAACTGGTTCGGTAGTTGATGCTGTAGCAACGGTGCCTCCATCTCCTTTAATATAGTCTAATATGGCAATAATTTCAGCATCCGACATGTCGGTAAATGGTATCATTGCAATTTTATTAAATTCTTCAAAAATTGCATTCGCATCTTTATCACCAGTTTTAATAAATGCTTGTGAATCTTTAATCCAGCTTAACAACCATTCTTGGGTTCTTTTCTCGTTTACGCCAGCAAGTCCTGGTCCTACTAATTTATTAGAACCAGCACTATGACAGGCAGCACATTTAGTTGTAAAAAGTGCCTTACCATCTTGTGCATCAACACCAAGTGCAGTAACCATAGCTAAGGTTACTATTAATGTTATTCTAGTTGCAATTGATTTCATTGTTTTGTTTTTAAGTTTACCCGTCATTATCGGATTGAATATTAATTACGCAATAAAAGTATGGGATAAACAAAATGTATAATATGATTCTTATCATGTATCAATAAATTTGTTATCATCTTTTAGAATAAATTTTTGAAAAATTTTTAATATCAAAAACAAAGATATAATTGTTATCTGTTGAATTTAATTACTAAAAATAAAATTGAAAATTTATGAATATAAAAAATATTATTATGTTATCAATCATATTATATAGAAAAAAATAGCTTTTCAAAAATTTAAGTCATTTGGTTTCGAGTCCCTTTTTTGGAGAGAAATTTCATTACTTTGGTGCTATTAATAAACTGAAAAAACGCAACATACAGTTATCGTTAATCGGCGATCCCGCCCCACTAGGCTCACAAACGATTGCCGATTAACGGGATTCGAATTTGTGAAGTATATCGTCTGCCCTGC
>PFUQ01000194.1 GCA_002790175.1 Flavobacteriales bacterium CG_4_9_14_3_um_filter_32_8 | reverse complement strand
GAAGCAACAAAAGCGGTCATTAATACTGGTCGTAATCGGTTTTTTGTTCCTTGCAATGCAATTTGTTTGGTATCTGTTTCGCCTTCAGATTTTAAGCGGTTAAATTCTGCAATTAGCACAATTCCATTGAGTACTGCCACACCAAACAAGGCAATAAAACCAACTCCTGCACTAATGCTAAAAGGCAATCCACGTAAGTATAAAAATAAAATACCGCCAATGGTAGATAATGGAATTGCGGAATAGATGAGCAATCCTTGTTTAATAGAACCGAAAGCAAAATACAGAAAAAGAAAAATCAGCAGCAATGAAAGTGGTACAGCAAGACTTAATCGTTTTTTTGCTGCAACTAAATTTTCAAATGCACCACCATAAGTAATGTAGTAACCCGATGGTAATTTTATTTTTTTGTCAATTTGTGTTTGCAAATCCTTTACAATAGTCTGTACATCTCTGTCATGAATATTAAAACCAACAATAATTCTGCGTTTGGCATCTTCCCGTTGAATTTGATTTACGCTTTCCTGAATGGAAACATCAGCAACCTGATACAGCGGAATTTGTGTTCCGTTGGGTGTTGGGATTAGTAAATTTTGTATATCTTCTAAATTCTTTCTTTTTTCCCCAGCAAGACGAACCACTAAATCAAAACGTTTTTCATCTTCAAATACCAACCCACTACTTTGTCCTGCAAATGCAATGTTTACCACACGATTAATGTCAGAAATAGTTAAACCATATTGTGCAATAACATTTCGTTTATAATTAATTTCTACTTGCGGAAGTCCGTCAATAGGCTCTACATAAATATCTTGTGCTCCCTCAATTTTATTAGCCACATTGCCTAACAGTTTGGAGTATTTTGAAAGTGTATCTAGATTTTCGCCAAATATTTTACATACCACATCTTGCTTTGCACCTGTCATCAATTCATTAAACCGCATGGCAACAGGATATTGAAAGCTGAAGGTTACACCAGGTACATCTTTCAAAGCTTCACCCATTTTTTCAGCCATTTCATCCCATGTTTCGGCTGAGGTCCATTCACTTTTGTCTTTCAGTATTATCATTAAATCGGCAGCTTCCATAGGCATTGGGTCTGTAGGAATTTCGCCGCTACCTACTTTTCCTATCACTTTTTCTACTTCAGGAAACTTCTTTTTTAAGATGTAAGCCGCTTTTAAACAAGCATCTGCCGTAGTGTTAATGTTGCTTCCTGTAAGTACTCTGGTTTCCAATGCAAAATCTCCTTCGGGTAGCTCAGGAATAAATTCACCACCCATCTTTGAGAAAATAAATAATGAAATCAACAAAAGTGAAATTGAAATTCCAATGATAGTTTTAGGGAAATTCAACACTTTGCTCAAGTATTTTTGATGACTATGGATGAAAAAGTCCATCATTCTATCTGAAAAATTTCGTTTGTGAGAAATAGTTTTACTTAAAAATAATGCACTCATCATAGGAATATATGTGAGAGAAAGAATAAATGCACCTAACAAAGCAAAAGCAACAGTTTGTGCCATCGGCTTAAACATTTTTCCTTCAATTCCTTCCAATGTAAAAATTGGGAGATACACTACAAGAATGATTATTTGTCCAAACATTGCACTGTTCATCATTCTACTTGCAGAAGAATTTACGGTGTTGTCCATTTGTGCTTGATTTATTGTTGAAATTCCTTCTAATTTTTTTCCATGAACTATGCTGTGCATTACGGCTTCAACTATTATTACCGCTCCATCTACAATTAAACCAAAATCCAAAGCACCTAAACTCATTAGGTTTCCACTCACGCCAAAAAGATTCATCATAATTATCGCAAATAGCATTGCTAATGGAATTACTGATGCCACTAATAAGCCTGCTCTGAAATTCCCAAGAAATAAAACCAATACAAAAATAACAATCAATGCACCTTCCATTAAATTTTTAGAAACTGTTCCGATGGCATTGGTTACCATTTTTGTTCGATCAAGGAAAGGTTCAATTACTACCCCTTCTGGCAATGTTCTTTCAATTTGAATAATTCGATCTTTTACATTTTTAATTACTGTGCTGCTGTTACCGCCTTTTAGCATCATTACTACACCTCCTGCAGTTTCACCTTCATCATTGTATGTCATTCCACCATAACGAACAGCACTTCCTATCCGCACGTCAGCTACATCTTTTATTAAAAGGGGAGTTCCGTTTGACGTATTTTTCACTACAATACTTTTTATATCATCTATTGTTCCTATCAGTCCTTTTGTACGAATGTACAGTACAGTTGATTTCTTTTCAATGTACGCACCACCCGTATTATTATTGTTATTTTCCAAAGCAGTAAAAACATCATTAATAGTAATGTTATGTGATTTCAATTGGTTAACATCTATGGCAATTTCATATTGTTTTAACTTACCTCCAAAACTGCTCACATCGGCAACCCCTTTCACACCAATTAACTGTCTGCGGACAATCCAATCTTGAATGGTTCGTAATTCAGTTTCATCGTATTTAGTTTCATAACCTTGTTTTGCACGAATTACATATTGATAAATTTCTCCTAAACCTGTGGTAACAGGTGCTAACTCAGGCGAACCCAATCCTTTTGGGATTTGCTCCTGTGCCAATTTTAGTTGTTCTGTTACTTGTTGTCTTGCCCAATAAATATCTACATCATCCTCAAAAACGATGGTAATTAAAGACAGTCCAAACCGTGAGAAACTGCGGATTTTTTTCATCCCTGGAATGTTACTGTTGGCTTGTTCAATAGGAAAAGTGATGAGCCGTTCAATATCGGCAGCTCCCAATGAAGGGGAAACGGTTATCACTTGCACCTGATTATCGGTAATGTCTGGTACGGCATCAATTGGCAATTTTGTAATTTCGTAGCTGCCATAACCAATAAGGGATAAAATGAAAAGCCCTATGATGAGTTTGTTCTTTATAGAGAACGCTATTATTTTATTGAGCATGATTATAAGTTAATAAAATGAATGGAAATTTGCGGTGCGTCAGCACCGTAAACAATAATTTTTTGTCCGTCAGCTGACGGATACCTATAAATTCATTAACTAAGTTTTGGCGGTTGCCAAATGGAATAGCAAAAAGGAGATGTTAACAAAGAGTGGTAAACAATAATTTTTTTAGAAATAATAGGGAAAATTAAAGCAAAGTTAATTTGCTGCTTTGTAAAATTGCAAGATTGTATGCAACAAGCACACATACAAAATGGAGAACAATGTTCTGCCTCGTTTTGGTGTTCAGTATGATTGGTTGCAATACCGAAAGACTGTTCTTCTATCGAATATTCACAATCATTTTGATTGCTACATGGCATGACTGCCAAGATAAAAAGGTAAAAACTAAATAGGAAAGTAAAAAATTTCATGAGAGCAAATATAAAAAAAAATAGTACTATTTTATTTATGCACAAACTTTGTACACTAATTGAGTAAATAAGAGAGGGTATTTTTCTAAATCCCTCTCCTAATCGACTATTTTTTTTCTAAATCCATTCCACATTCAGAACAAGTGTCTCCTGCTTTTCCTACAATTTCTGGGTGCATGGGGCATGCATATTCTTCGCCATCTTTCTCTGTTGTTGCGTTTTTTTCAACTGAATTTCCACAACCAATAAATGTTACATCTACCAGTGTAAATAGCATTACTGCTCCTATTGTTATAATTGTTTTTTTCATTTTTTAATTATTTTGGTTTATTTATTATTTTTCTTCTTCTTTTTATTATTGATTAATAGTTACGTTTTTTAATCGCAATGAATTTGCAATTACTGAAACCGAACTAAAGCTCATAGCCGCAGCGGCAATCATAGGGGAAAGTAAAATTCCAAAGACAGGAAACAAAACACCAGCAGCAATGGGAATACCTAAAACATTGTAAATAAAGGCAAAGAAGAGGTTTTGTTTAATGTTTTTCATAACGGCATGACTTAGATTCTTGGCTTTTACGATACCATGTAAATCTCCTTTTACTAATGTAATTGCAGCACTTTCTATCGCCACATCTGTTCCAGTACCCATGGCAATTCCAACATTAGCCTGTGCTAAGGCTGGAGAATCATTTATTCCATCTCCAGCCATGGCAACTATTTTTCCTTTTAGTTGTAATTCTTTTATCATATTCAATTTGTCTTGGGGCAAACTATCGGCTTTAAAATCACTTAAGTTTAACGTATCAGCGACAGCTTTTGCAGTGTTGACGTTATCTCCTGTCATCATTATCACTTCAACGCCCATATTGATTAATTCAGTGATGGCATTTTTACTGGTTTCTTTTATGGCATCAGAAATAGCTACATAACCAACTGCTGTTTTATCAACGGCAATGTAGGAAACTGTTTTTCCTAATTTCTGTTCAGCTATAATTTTAGTAGTTATTTCCTCCGAAATAGAAACATTGAATTGTTGCATTAATTTAAGATTTCCTAATCCAATTTTCTTTTCTTCAACTGTACCAATAACCCCTTTTCCAGCCACAGCTTCAAAATCATTTACCTCAATTAGTTGAACTCCTTTTAATTTCCCGAATTTCACAACTGCTTCTGCTAATGGATGTTCACTGTATTGATTGAGAGATGCTATTTGTTTTAACAAGTTTTCTTCGTTGCCACTTTCCTCCGCATAAATTTTTTCTACCGATGGTTTGCCTTCGGTGATAGTTCCTGTTTTATCAGTAATCAATACATTTACTTTATTCATGATTTCTAAAGCTTCTGCATTTTTTATTAAAACTCCTGATTGAGCTCCTTTTCCAACACCAACCATTACCGACATAGGAGTTGCTAATCCCAAAGCACAAGGACAAGCGATAATGAGCACAGCTATGGCATTTACAAAACCATAAACATAAGAAGGCTCTGGTCCAAATACAACCCAAATTGAAAATGTGATGATTGATACAGCTACAACTATAGGAACAAAATATTTGGCAATAGTATCGGCTAATTTCTGAATAGGTGCACGCGAACGACTAGCATCATTTACCATTTGAATGATTTGTGAAAGCAGTGTGTCTGCACCAATTCGTTCAGCCACCATAATAAATGACTTATTTCCATTGATAGTTCCCGAACTCACTCTGTCTCCCTCTTTTTTATCTACAGGAATGGGTTCTCCCGAAATCATAGATTCATCAATACTACTACTTCCTTCCGTAATTTTTCCATCCACAGGAATTTTATCTCCGGGTTTTACTCTTAATAAATCCCCTACTTTAATATCGTGAATCGAAATCACTTTGTCTTCTCCATTTTCTACTAAAATCGCTTCGGATGGAGCTAATTTCAATAACTCTTTTATTGCTCCACTGGTTTGGCTGTGTGCTCTAGCTTCTAATAATTGACCTAATAATACCAAAGTTAAAATAACGGCTGTTGCTTCAAAATAAAGCAAAACTGTCCCCGATTCTGACTTAAATTCATCGGGAAAAATATCGGGGAATAATAATCCAACCACACTAAAAAGGAAGGCTACTCCAGTACCTATTCCAACCAAGGTAAACATGTTTAAGTTCCAAGTGATTATCGATTTCCAAGCACGAACAAAAAACATCCAACATGCATAAAAAACAACTGGTAAGGTTAGAACAAACTGCACCCAATTCCAACTTTGATGAGACATAATTTTAACTAAAGGATGGTCTGGAATTAGATCACTCATAGAAATTATAAAAATAGGAGTTGAGAAAAGAACCGCTATTTTCATTTTTTTTAACAATTCCTGAACTGTTTTTTGTTCAGCACTTTCACTAGGCTCTAATGGCACCAAGTCCATTCCACAAATAGGGCAAGAACCAGGTTGGCTTTTTATTATTTCAGGATGCATTGGGCAAGTGTATTGCTGTCCTTTTGATAGTTGAGGTTGCTCTACCAAATGCATTCCGCAAACAGGACAGTCGCCTGGTTTATCATAAGTTTTTTCCCCTTCGCAGTGCATTGGGCAATAAAAAATTCCATTCCCTTTTTGACTTTTTGTAACTTTTTGCTCCTGCTGTTGCTCTCCTCCACAACATGCTATTTTTTCTGCTTTTATAGAAGAATCAGAAC
>PFUQ01000096.1:2618-5986 GCA_002790175.1 Flavobacteriales bacterium CG_4_9_14_3_um_filter_32_8 | reverse complement strand
GTGATTCATTTTAGTTTCAAATTTAGAATTTGATGTTTTCTCAACTTTATTAAAATTTTGCATAGCAACGATTGCTGCACCAAAAGAAACCACATATTGAGGATGTTCAATAATTTGAATGTCTTTATTAAACTTCTCGTTTAACAAGTCTTTTAAATAAGGGTGATGTTCGACAACGCCGCCAATCATAAAAGTTGGAACGCCAGCATCTAAACGCATTTTAGCCACTTTATTGGCAATAGAAATGTAAATACCACGAGAAATATCTTCGAGTGACATGCCATCAAAAATCCAATTCATTATTTCTGTTTTGGCAAAAACGGTACAGAAACTATTGAGCTCTTTATCGTATTTTGATAAGGAAGCCAAACTGCTCATGTCGGCAATGTTGATGTTTACTCTTTCGGCTATTTCGGCTAAAAACGAACCAGTTCCTGCTGCACATTTGTCGTTCATATAAAAATTGGCTACATTATTTTCTTTATCGCAATGAATTACTTTGATGTCTTCACCACCAATGTCAATGATATTTTTTTCGCCTTTATGAAAAAATGAAACGCCAACCGCAGCACAATTTATTTCAGTTTTTACAATATCCGTTTCGGTAAAATGTTTTCGACCGTAACCTGTGGCACAACTGTAAGTAACATTAAAATTGGTTGCAATAGTTTGCATTACATTTTTAAAAACCTGTTTGTCGTTTCCTAAAGTGGGTAAAAAATACCTAAACAAAGGAGTTCCTTTTTCGTTAATTACCGTAAATTTAGCATAGGCCGATCCTAAATCAATGCCCAAAAAGCAGGTTGTATTTTTATAGGAGGTAGCTGTTTTATTGACCAATCCTTTTTCAAGAATTTTTTTGGTAACATCTCCTGCAGCACCAGGAACTCTAGAAATAATATTTTTGTTGGTCATGGCTTTTACCATGTTGGTAAAAGCTAAGTTTAATGAAGTTCGGATGTAATGTTTACGACCGTATTCAACTATCTTACCATTAAAATAATCGATTTCTGTCGGACGATTATTGATTAAATCTACAGCAAGCGAAGGAAAATGGTCGCCACCTTTTTTGAGGTAACGCATACATTTTCTAATAAAATCATCTGGAAAATGAATTTTTTCTGCCTCGGCAACATCGATTCCTTCTTTTATTATTTGTTCAATCAACTCAACGGTATCAGGGTCGCTCATGGCTTCTGCCATGGTTAAACGACTTACTCCACACAATGGACTAAGAGCTGCGTTTAAAATAGTTTTCTCCCAAATTCGTTTAGTGAGTTCAAAAGATTCGATGGCTTTGGTTTCCAGTTGAACTGAAGTAAGTAAATCAGCGATTTCTTTAGCATTATCAGCACAAGCATCGTTAACTGAACCGATATAATTAGGAGGGGTAAAAAAAGTAACTTTAGTAGTATTTGGTGAAGAAGAATTTCCTGCATAATTGACTACAAAACGCATGGTTTTACTTTCACCAAAACCTGCCACCAATAGCTGTTCAACATCTATTCCGTTTTGAACAGATATTACTCGAAGTTTTTCGGTATTTAAAACTTGAGCTTGTTTAACTGCACCAGCAGTATGGTTCGATTTTAATGAAAACACCAAATAATCAGCATCCCAACCTTCCAATTCCGCAATAGAAGTAACTATTTTTTCAAATTTGGCTTTTTGATTGATTACGTTTTCTAAAATCAATCCTTCGTTTTTTATTTTATTGACTTTTACTTCGTTTACTTCACACAAAGCCATCTCACAACCAGCTTCTTGCAATTTTACAGCAAGTATCATCCCTACTGGTCCAAGCCCGATAACTGCAACACGTATTTTTGTTTTTTTACTCATTCTCTATTTATTTGACAAGGGGTCATCTTGACAAGGGGTTTCAACCCCTTGTTTTTTATGGGTCTCAACCCCTTGTTGTTTCCAAATCAATGATATAAACATCATCGTTTGATGATGTGGTTTGGTATTTTTCAATAACAGTTTTAATTTTTTCTTGTGCCAAATCGGTTAATTTACCATTGTCGAGAATAAATTTTTCTCCAACAATAATGGCTAAAGAAATGGGCGTGTTTTTGTTGGTTAATTCGGCATTTGCCTTTTTTAAACAACCTGTTAAACAACGTCCAACTTCATCTAAATTACGTGGACAAAAACAACCTTCTTCGGGTGTTTTTTGGTAATCAGGATTTTTTAAAAGTTGCTTATCAGGAAAAATTAACGCTACCAATTGTTCTTTACTGTTTTCTGTAAAAACAACATAATCCACATAATGACAAGTTGATTTTAACAGTTCTGTTACTTCCTGTGCATTAAGTTTTCCTCTCCCAGAAAAATTAAAAGTTGCTATGTTATTACTTTCGTTCATGTTTTTAACAAGGGGTTTCAACCCCTTGATGTTCTTCTAATTGTTCAATAAAAGTTTCAATTTTAGTAATGCTTTGTCCTTCAGAATAGAAACGCAAATCACATAAATCACCTTCAATAATTAAGGTTGGAATGCCCAATTTTGCTGTAATTCGTTGCGGCATACCAAAATTTGAATTGGAGTTGTTGAAACAGGTTTTAGCGTTATGAAAAATCATTCCGTCAATTCTAAAATCTTTTACCAATCGGGTCAATATTTTTTCTTTGGCTTCTTCACTTCTGTTGATAAAAATTTCGGTGTACGCTTTTGCCGATGATTCGAATGGATGATTGGGGTCGAATGCATCAAAAACCCAACTGTTGCAATACGTTGATGCAACAACGGCTGCATTATTTTGTAAAAATAAATCGGCTAATGGTCTTAGTTTTCCCCAAATTGGCATTCCATCCCAATAGATACGGCATTTTTCTTTCTCTAAAAACCCAACACCTTTTTCTACATTGCCTTTCAATTCTTTTAATAGCGTTCCGTAATAATCTTTAGCTGCTTGAGTACCTCGTAAAACTACAATTGGTCCCATGTGAATAGTAGCATCAAAAAAGCTGATAGGAGAAGGTGAAGAAGTTGCTGTCCACAACACTTCTTTCCACAAATCGGTAGCTTCTTTACTTAAACGGATGGTTTCCTTGAATTTATCTAAATCGAATTTTTGACCGCTTACTTGTTCGCAAATCGGAATCATTGCTTTAAACTGAGCCGAAACATCGTCGATTTCTTTCTGAGTAACTTCATCCACATAACGTGGAGGCGTTATTCCATATACTGGACAATTAAACTCTCTTGCAAAATAGGTAAACCAGTCTTGAACTTCTCTGCATTGATTGGTGTTAAAAACAATCAAATCTGGTTTTGGCGGAGTTTCCAAACCATAATGTTCGGTGAGCGGTGTCGATTTTTTCATGTACGAACCCACATCAGCAGTTAAATATGAACAAATGTT
>PFUQ01000096.1:995-2572 GCA_002790175.1 Flavobacteriales bacterium CG_4_9_14_3_um_filter_32_8 | reverse complement strand
GTTCGTGTTGCACCTAATAATGCTCCATGATTTTCTGGAAAATGCACTTCAAATCCAAAAGAACGCAACAACTCGGCAGGACCAACACTGGTACACCAAGCCACTTTCTTTTTGGTATCCTTAAAGCCAAGAAAATAATCGCCCATTATTTGCTTCATTATTTTGGCTGATTCAATTTTGTAAGGTTTTTTTATCTCCTGTTCCATAGTAGTTTAAAGTTTAAGTTCTGTCCCACCCCAACCCTCCCAAAGGGAGGGAATTTCCCCTTCCGTCAGCTGACGGAGGTTAGGGGAGGATTTGAATTTTTTTATTTATATTTTTATCCTTGCATCAACAACAAAAGCTTTGTCTTCGAATGCCATAATTGGGTTTAAATCCATTTCTTGTATCATTGGTAAATCGCACACCAATTGCGATAACCGCTGAATAATTTCAATTACACTAGCTTTGTCAATTCCTTTTTCACCACGAACACCCTCTAACAATTTTGCAGTTTTTATGTTGGAAAGCATTTCGTTGGCTTCAACTTCAGTAACAGGAGCAATTTTAAATATTACATCTTTCAATACTTCCACATAAATACCTCCAATGCCAAACATGATTAAATGTCCTAAGTCTTTTTTTGCACTTACTCCTGCAATTAATTCTCTGCCTCCAGGCAAGAATTTTTGAATAAAAAATTTCAAATCAGGTGCATTAAATTTGGCTTTCATGTTTTCAACTACAACACGAATTTCTTCTGCATTTTTTAAGTTAATGGCAACTCCGCCCATATCACTTTTGTGAACCAACGATTCGGCATCCGCTTTTACCACCACTGGAAACACAATTTCAGTAGCGGCTTTAACTGCATCGTCAACAGAATTGGCAATTCGCCAATCTGCAACCGGAATGCCATATTGAGCCAATAAATTATATACTTGAGTTGAAGAAAGGAACGTTTTTCCTTCTTTTTTTGCTTCGTTGATGATGGCTAACGCATTTTCTTTTTTTACATCCGTAAAAATTTTTGCTTCACCGATATTTCTGGTACTTACTTGATGGTATTTGTACAACGCTCCCAATGCTTTTGCAGCAGTAGTTGGAAATGCATAACAAGGAACACCACCATCTTTCATTATTTTGGTAGTAATTTGATAACGTTCCATACTTTGGTTGGTCATGAAATTACAAACAATGGGTTTTTTGTGCATTTTATTTACTTCCACAATTTGACGGGCAACCTCATCGGTATCGGTAAAAGGTGCAGTAACAAAGTTGATATAGATTGAATCAATAGTATCTTCGTTCATCAAAACATCCAAAGCACTTCTAAAATGTTGTCCTCCACCTGTTGCAACCACATCAATAGGATTGTTAATACTTGCTTCTGGCAACATGGTTTCCGTTAAAATAGCTTTTGCTTTTTCAGACAAAAGAGGTAAAACCATACCTGCACTTACCAATTCATCAGTTGCAATAACTGCCGGACCACCAGTGTTGGTAATAATTCCAACTCGGTTTCCTTTCGGGATAGGTTGTGTTGCAAATGCCATTGAAGTTTGGCACATTTCTTCTTCATTATTGAAAGCAAGAAT
>PFUQ01000096.1:0-734 GCA_002790175.1 Flavobacteriales bacterium CG_4_9_14_3_um_filter_32_8 | reverse complement strand
AAATTATCTAGTTGTCTTAAGTAAAATCAAATAATTTTAATTTAATCCTTCATCCCAATAATAGGTAATGATACAAATAGAAAAAATTCAATGGAACAAATTGTAACAATTTATGATTTACATAATAAATATATTGCAATTAAATTACCTTTAGAAAGATCAATTGTAAATGAAATTTTCCAAGAATGGGGAAATCTTTATATTTTACATACAGAAAAATCATTTGATGGACAAATGATTCAAAAAATAATTTGTTTAGAAGAAAAAGATACTCAAACAAAACTTGAAATGTTATTTCAAAAGAATTTATATAATAATGCAATTGAATTAGTTAAAAGTCAAAAATTAGATAGTCATTATGTAACTGATATTTGTAGAAAATATGGAGATCATTTATATTCAAAAAAAAAATTTGATGATGCAATGGAACAATATAAAAAAACTATTGGTGAATTAGAACCTTCTTATGTTATTAGAAAATATTTAGATGCACAAAGAATTCATAATTTAACAAATTATCTTGAAGATTTACATGAAAAAAAATTAGCAACATCAGATCATACAACATTATTATTGAATTGTTATGCAAAATTAAAAGATGAAAAAAAAGATAAATTAGATAAATTTATTAAAAATAATGCAGAATTACATTATGATGTTGAAACTGCAATAAAAGTTTGTAGACAATCTGGTTATATTGAACATGCATTAGCATTAGCAAAAAAACATTATGA
>PFUQ01000193.1 GCA_002790175.1 Flavobacteriales bacterium CG_4_9_14_3_um_filter_32_8 | reverse complement strand
TGATATTAGGGCTTATAGTCACGGTTGCATTCGGGTTCAACAGCCATTTTTACTTGCCGATTTACTTTTAAGCAACGACAATAATAAGTACAACATTGATAGTCTTCATGTTTTTGTAGATTCCAAGACACAAAAAAGGATAAAACTGAACAAACATATTCCAATTTATATCGAATATTTTACTTGCGGAACAGATACTAATAATAACCTTGTTTTTTACAAAGATATTTATGGATTGGATAAAAAATTAGAGGATTTGATGCAATTAAAACATCATTCTAAACCTACAAACAGTCCAGAATTGGTTAATAAATAATCAATTTTAGCGTTGACAAACTTCGATTTTGATAAATAATATTTTTGTGGATAATAAATAAATAAACAACTGCCTTCTTTTAAAAATTCTATCGCCTTTTTAAAAGTATCCATTGGTAATGATGGACATCCTAAACTTCTTCCTAATCGAGTATTATTTTTAACAAACTGTTCGCTCACATATTCGGCACCATGAATTATTATGCCTCTATCTCTGGCATTACTATTCGAATATTCCAAACCATCTAATTTTAAGGAAAAACCTTTTTTACCGTCATAAGTTTCGGCAGTTTTATAAAAACCTATACTTGTTTGATAGCTCTGTTCGTTATTAGAAAAATGAGAAGCAAACTCTTCTCCAGAATTTCTACCATGAGCCACTAAACTTTTAAAAACCAATTGTTGAGTTTCCATGTCAATCACAAAAAATCGTTCTGCATTGGCTGATAAACTCATATCTATAATGGTTAGGTATTTTGTGTTTCCTAACTCATTATCTAGTAAAAGTGAAAAATAACCTTTTAGTGCAATTTCAAAAGCATCCAAATTAATTTGTTCTTCATGAATACAATTGTAAAGTTGATTGGTATATTGTTGAATAGAAAATTTAGATGTTGTTAATGTAGCTTCTTTTACACCACCATTAAAGGAAAATGATGTTAAAAAAACAAAAAAAATGGTGATAATTATGAGTACGCTTTTTTTCATAAGGTGGCAAATATACCATTTTTAACGTTACTTACAAGTTATAAGTATGTGATACAGTATATTTTATGAAGTTTTAATAAAATCTTCTTGTCAAATAATGAACCCTACGGTTACTGTTATTCGTTAAATCTAATCTGATTCTAATTCATACTTTTATCAAAAAACATTGATTTTAAATAATTAACTTTGCTTTCTCTCAAAAATTTGAGATTTTTTTTTATTATGAAAGGATTAACGCCACTAATATTAGCAATAGCATTTTACTTGTTTTCCTGTAATACTGATAATTCATCAGCAACTGAACAAGATATAATTGTAAGGGACTCAACCGAATCAGAACAAATCGTAGAATTTAGAGCAATTAATGAGTTACTTAAAAAGGACATCAATAATGCTAATTTGTATTTAAAAAGAGCTAAACTTTTTATGAAATACAATGATCTTTCGTCAGCAGTTAATGATTTAAGTAGGGCAATAAAAATTGATTCTTTAATTCCAGATTATTATTTGTTAAAAGCAGAATTATTGAAAAATCAAGTAAAGTTGAAAGAAGCAAAACAAACACTTGACCAATGTATGCTGATCGATAATGGAAATGTACAAGCAAGAATAGAGTTAGGTTGGTTGGCGTTAGTAGCAAAAAATTATAAACAAGCCTTAGACTATGCTGATGCAGCTTTAAAAAGAGACATTCATAATGCAGAAGCTTATTATCTAAAAGGAATGATATTTGAAGACAAACAAGATACTGTACTTGCCATTTCTAGTTTTAACACCGCAATTGAACAAGAAAATGATTATTATGAAGCCTACATTCAATTAGGTCTATTGCACTATTATCAATCTAATAAATTGGCAAAAGAATACTTAAAAAATGCGTTACGAATAAAACCCAATAGTTTAGAAGCGTTGTATGCTTATGCCATGTATTGTCAGGAAAATGAAGAGTACAACGAAGCCATCGAAACCTATTACAAAATATTAAAAATAGATCAATACAGAGAACCTTATTTTAACTTAGGATTTATCCATCAAGAATACTTAAAAGTATATGATGTAGCTATCGAAAACTATACAAAAGCAATAGCCATTGAACCTCGTTATCTAGAAGCTTATTATAATAGAGGATTGTGCTACGAAGAGTTAAAAGATTATAAAAAAGCAGAAAAAGATTTAAGACATGCCTTAAAGCTTAATCCACAATATACTCATGCAGCAATAGCGTTAGAAAGGGTGTTAAAAAAATGAAGCTAAAATCAATTCTATTTTCTTTCTTTTTTTTAGTTTTTGCTTTATTAGTTAAAGCAGAAAACAACTATTTAGATTCATTAATTAGCCTTACGGTAAATGAAAAAAACGATTCTATTCTAGTTGACTTATATAATAAAATAGGCTCAGAATCCAATAAAAATGATGAACAAATTTCTGAAGAATATTGGCGAAAGGCATTAGGATTAGCAACAAAAAAAGTAAAGGAAAATAGAACAACTTATTTTTTAGGACAATTGGCTAATGCTAACAATGGGTTGGGAATTATTAGTAAAAGAAGAGGTAATCTTACAGAAGCAATAACTTATTATCAAAAAAGTATAAAAATAAACGAAGAGCTGCATGATATTGATAAATTAAGCACTAACTATTTTAACATTGGAGTCATTTTTCGTAATCTAAATGAGTTGGATAAAGCCTTAGTTTATTACAGAAAAAGCTTAGCTTATCGAAAAGAAATTAACGATACATCTGAAATAGCAAGTACTTATTTAGCAATTGGAGTACTTTACCGAAGAATGAATGACTACGATAAGGCACTTGAGTATTACCATAAAAGTTTAGATTTATCAGCATTTATAAAAAATGAAGAAATCGCAGCTCAATGTTATAGTAATATGGGTGTTATTTATTTAGAAACTAAAGAATTTGAAAAAGCTTCCGATTTTTTTAATAAAGCTTTTAAGATTAATAGTAGAGGTAAAAATCAATCTCATATCGCTAAACATCATGCCAACATGGCTTCTGTTTATAATGGTTTAGGAAAAAATTCAAAAGCAATACAAGAAGGAGAAATTGCCTATCAGATGTACACAAAAATGAGCAGAATAGTTGACCTTTCTTCGATAAGCAAAAAGTTAAGCGATTTATATGCCAAAACAAATAATCATAAAAGAGCATTTGAATTGTTTAAAGAGCATATCGTTTTAAGAGACACGATATACAACGAAGAAACTACTAGAGAAATAACAGAAAAAGAAATGCAATTTGAGTTCGATAAACAAACAATGGCAGATAGTTTAGTAAGAGCAGAAAATGAAAAAATAAAAGACTTAAAGTACAACCAAAAAATAAACCAGCAAAAAACTTTTATGTATGGTGGTGGTTTTTTGTTTTTAGTAGTCATCATCTTCTCTTTCATAATTTATCAACGATTAAAAATTTCGAATAAACAAAAATCAATCATTGAAAAACAAAAGATACTTGTTGAAATAAAAAATAAAGAAGTATTAGATAGTATTAATTACGCAAAAAGAATACAAACCGCAATATTACCTTCACATCAAGTTATTAAAGAATCGTTACCTAATTCATTTATTTTTTACCAACCAAAAGATATTGTTGCAGGTGATTTTTATTGGTTTTATAAAAAAGAAAATAAGATTTTAATTGCTGTTGCAGATTGTACTGGACATGGAGTTCCAGGTGCTATGGTAAGTGTGGTTTGTCACAATGCACTAAATAGAGCAGTAAATGATTTTAATTTAATCGAACCCGCTAAAATATTAGACAAAACTTCCGAATTGGTTACTAATACCTTTAAAAAAACCGACGAAGATGTTAAGGATGGTATGGATATTTCTTTATGTTGCTTTGATTTAGAAAATAAGAAGTTAACATATGCTGGAGCTACAAACTCACTATTTTTTATTTCAAATAATAATTTAAGAGTGATTAAGGGAGATAGACAACCTATTGGTCAACATGAGAACATTAAGCCCTTTACTTCTCATCAATTAGATTTTAACTCAGGAGATAAAATTTATCTTTTTTCTGATGGTTATGTAGATCAATTTGGCGGTGAGAAAGGAAAAAAATTTATGTACAAAAGATTTAGAGACTTGTTATTGGGAATCAGTTTAAAAGAATTTTCGCAACAAAAAAATATGTTAGAACGAGAATTTATCGCTTGGCGAAAAGATTTAGAGCAAGTTGATGATATCTGTGTTATTGGAATAGAAGTATAATATGAATTACCTATCAGTTGAAAATTTAACAAAATCATTCGGAATACGTGTCTTGTTTACAGACCTTAATTTTGGCATTGATAAAGGACAGAAAGTAGCATTTATTGCTAAAAATGGAACTGGAAAATCTACCTTTTTAAGAATATTGTTTGGAACAGAAAGTTACGATTCTGGAAATGTAGTTTTTCGAAAAAATATTAAATTAGGTATTTTAGATCAATCTCCGGTATTTGATAAGAAGCATACTATTTCTGAAGTTATTTTTAATTCAGAATCTGAACAAATAAAAGCAATTTTAGCTTATGAAACGGCACTTTTACATGTTGATGATAACGAAAGGATGCAAAAAGCTTTTGATCAAATGGATACCTTAAAAGCTTGGGATTATGAAACTAGAATCAAGCAAATTTTAGGTCAATTAAATATTCATGATTTAGAGCAAAATGTTGGAGAATTATCTGGCGGTCAACAAAAAAGAATTGCTTTAGCACAAGTATTAATTGATGAACCAGATTTTTTAATTTTAGATGAACCTACCAACCACTTAGATATTGACATGATTGAATGGTTGGAAAATTACTTATCAAAAGAAAACACGACCATTTTGATGGTTACTCACGATCGATATTTTTTAGAAAGGGTTTGCAATGAAATTATTGAATTGGACGACCAAACACTTTACAAATACAAAGGTAATTACAGTTATTTTTTGCAAAAAAAACAAGAACGAGAAGAAGTTTTTGAAGCCAATGTCGATAAAGCAAAAAACCTTTACCGAAAAGAGTTAGAGTGGATGAGAAGAATGCCAAAAGCACGTGGAACGAAGGCTAAATCTCGTGAAGATGCTTTTTATCAAACCGAAGAAACCGCTCATCTTAAAAAAGACAATACTAAAGTTGCCATGGAAGTAAACATGAGTAGATTGGGAGGTAAAATTTTAGAAATTCACCATGCTCGTAAATCTTTTGGAGATTTAAAAATATTGGACGATTTTAACTATGTTTTTAAGAAAAAAGAACGTGTTGGAATAGTTGGTAAAAATGGAGTTGGTAAAACTACATTGTTGGATATTATTTTAGGCAAACAAGAATTAGATAGTGGAAAAATAGTTTCTGGTGAAACCGTTGTATTTGGCTATTATACCCAAAACGGGATGAACTTAAAAGACAATAAAAAAGTAATAGAAACCATTAAAGACATTGCAGAAGTTATTCCATTAACCAAAGGAAAAACGCTTACAGCTGCTCAATTGTTAGAACGATTTTTGTTTCCGAAACACATGCACTACAATCAGGTAGAAAAACTAAGTGGAGGAGAAAAAAGAAGACTTTATTTGTTAACCATTTTAATTTTAAACCCTAACTTCTTAATATTAGATGAGCCTACCAATGATTTGGATATTATTACCTTAAACGTTTTAGAAGATTTTTTAGAAGATTTTCAAGGTTGTTTGATGATTGTATCACATGATAGGTATTTTATGGATAAGCTCGTAGATCACTTATTTATTTTTGAAGGTGATGGAAAAATTAAAGATTATCTAGGAAAATACAATGAGTATAGGATTTCACTCAAAGAACAAGAATTAAAAGAAAAAACAGTAAACAAGATAGTAGAACCAATTTCAAACAATTTATCAGAAACAAAACCAACAAAAACAACTATTGAAAAACCAAAAATAAAACTGTCGTACAAAGAAAAATTTGAATTTGAACA
>PFUQ01000016.1:6005-6147 GCA_002790175.1 Flavobacteriales bacterium CG_4_9_14_3_um_filter_32_8 | reverse complement strand
GGAATGCAACCTGGAGGTCAACTCACAACAACTAATGAAGTGGAAAATTTTCCGGGAAATCCCGAAGGAATTACTGGGCCAGAAATGATGATAGCTTTACAAAAACAAGCTGAAAGATTTAATACGGATGTGCGTGATGGTT
>PFUQ01000016.1:0-5985 GCA_002790175.1 Flavobacteriales bacterium CG_4_9_14_3_um_filter_32_8 | reverse complement strand
TCAGGTTCAATTCATAAAGTATGGATAAACGAAACCAAAGAAATACATTGTGATACGGTAATTATTTCTACTGGTGCTTCCGCACAATATTTAGGATTACCATCTGAACAACATTATTTAAAAGCCGGAGGAGGAGTTTCTGCTTGTGCTGTTTGTGATGGATTTTTCTACAGAAATCAAGAAACAGTTATTGTAGGTGCAGGTGATTCTGCTTGCGAGGAAGCTCATTACTTATCTAACATCTGTAAAAAAGTGACGATGGTAGTTCGTAGAGACCAATTTAGAGCTTCTAAAATAATGAAAGAAAGAGTTGAAAATACGTCCAACATAGAAATTATGTACAACACCAATACTGTTGAAGTTTTAGGGGAGAATGATTTAGTTACAGGTGTGAAAGTAAAAAATAGCAAAACAGGAGATGAAATAACAATACCATGTACAGGATTTTTTTTAGCAATTGGACATAAACCTAACACTGAAATTTTTAAAGAGTACTTAGATTTAGACGAAACAGGTTATATTAAAAATATTCCTGGAACTTCAAAAACTAACGTTGCTGGTGTTTTTGTGGCTGGCGATGCAGCCGACCACGTTTATCGACAAGCAATTACAGCAGCAGGAACTGGTTGCATGGCAGCACTAGACGCAGAAAGATATTTAGCAGCGAAAGGACATTGATAGGGTTCAAACATCACATCTCAAATAACAAATTTCTAATTTCAAACCCCAAACACATTAAACACAAAAAATATGAAAAACGTTGCAGTAATCGGAGCAGGGACAATGGGAAATGGTATCGCTCATACTTTTGCTCAAAGTGGAGTTCAAGTTAATTTAATAGACATTTCTAAGGATGCTTTGGAAAAAGCGATTTCAACCATTTCTAAAAATTTAGATCGGATGGTTGCCAAAGAAAAAATTACCGAAGCAGATAAAAAAAATACCATCGAAAATATTACCGTTTATACTGATATTGCAGAGGGAGTAAAAGGTGTTCAGTTAGTTGTTGAAGCAGCTACAGAAAATGTAGATTTAAAATTGAAAATTTTTAAAGCCATTGATGAAGCAACTTCTAAAGAGGTAATCTTAGCTTCCAACACTTCTTCCATTTCTATTACTCAAATCGCCGCAGTAACCAGCAAGCCTGATAAAGTAATAGGAATGCATTTTATGAATCCAGTTCCAATCATGAAATTGGTGGAAATAATAAGAGGATATTCAACTTCAGATGAGGTAACCAATACCATCATGAAGTTGGCAGAGAAGTTAGGAAAAACTCCAACAGAAGTGAATGATTATCCAGGTTTTGTGGCTAACAGAATATTAATGCCCATGATTAATGAAGCCATCATTACCTTACATGAAGGAGTTGCTGGTGTATCAGAAATTGATACAGTAATGAAATTAGGAATGGCACACCCTATGGGACCATTGCAGTTAGCCGATTTTATTGGTTTAGATGTTTGCCTTTCTATTTTAAATGTAATGTACAAAGGTTTTGGAAATTCAAAATATGCACCTTGTCCATTATTGGTAAATATGGTTATGGCAGGTAAAATGGGCGTTAAATCTGGCGAAGGTTTTTATTCTTGGGGACACGACAGCAAAGATTTGATTGTTGCTCAGCAGTCTTGATTTTTTGTTTCTTTTTGATTAAGCAAAAAGAAAGAGTTAAACACCTCACAGTTCTATTAACTGATGAATTAATTTAAACATAAAATTACAATTCTATTAACTTAGAAAGCTGCTCTGAAAGTTCAGTAAATAGTATAAAAAAGCTCTAAAAATCGTCATTCTCACAAAGTGACGATTTTTTTATAATAGATTACCTAATTATTCGTTAATCAAACATCATAAGAATAGCTATATTTGTTCTATTCAAAATTAACGTGAAGAAATTAACTAAATTCATACTTATTTCATTTATAGGTCCGTTTGTACTTACCTTTTTTATAGCTGTATTTGTATTGTTGATGCAATTTATTTGGTTGTATGTGGATGATATGATTGGTAAAGGAATAGAATGGTATGTGATTGCAGAGTTACTTTTTTATTCCTCAGCTAATGTCGTTCCTTTGGCGTTACCTCTTGCTGTACTATTATCTTCGCTAATGACTTTTGGAAGTTTAGGAGAACATTTTGAATTGGTTTCGTTTAAAGCTGCTGGAATTTCTTTACAACGAGTAATGGCTCCACTAGCAATTTTTGTACTCCTAATAAGTGCAGCTGCATTTTCATTTTCCAATTACATTATGCCTGCGGCAAACCTTAAATTTTATGCACTATTATATGATATAAGAAATAAAAAACCAGCAGTGAATATTAAACCAGGAGTTTTTTATAACGAAATTGATGGATATACCATAAGAGTGATGAATAAAGAAAAGATAGATGGAGGTGAAGAAATGCTAAGAGATGTAATGATTTATAACCATTCTAGCAATACTGGAAATCGTAATTTAACAGTTGCAGATTCAGCAATAATGAGAATGTCGAAAGATAAAACATATTTTTCGATAAAACTGTTTCATGGAACTGATTACCAAGATAAATTTGAAGAAACAACTTATAAAGTTCACCCTTTATCAAGGTTTAAATTTGAAGAAAATGAAATGAGAATTAGTTTAGCTGGTTTCCAATTTAATAGAACTGATGAAGATGAATTTAAACACGATTATCGTTTGTTTAATCTAAAACAATTAACAAACAAAATTGATACCTTAAAAAAGCAAACTAGTGAAAGATTGGATGATTTTACTAGTATAATTTCTAATTCATACCTATTTAACGATACCATATACAAACGATTTAATAACGATAGTGCAAAAACATTATCGATAGAAAAGTACATCAATAGACTGGATAAAAACACACTCAATCAGGTGTATGAAGTTGCCTTAGCAGGTGCTCGAACCAATAAAGGTAGGTCTAGTGCTGCTGCTACCGAAAAAACAATTAAAAAAAATAATATGGTAAGAATAGCAATAGAATGGCACCGAAAAATTGTTTTTTCTTTAGCATGTTTTATTATGTTTTTAATTGGAGCTCCTTTGGGTGCCATCGTTAAAAAAGGAGGTTTAGGAATGCCAGTAGTTATCTCTGTAATTTTCTTTTTATTTTTTTGGGTAACCACAATTATTGGTGAAGATATGATTAAACAAATGGTCATTTTACCTTACCAAGGAATGTGGGCTGCAACTGCAATTTTATTGCCATTAGGTTTACTTTTTACTTATAAAGCAACAACAGATTCTGCTATGTTTAACTTTAGTTCCTATACTAACTTTTTTACTAAAATCTTTAGAAAAGGAGAGTAACTCATGAAAATTCTTCAAATTTGTTTAAAGCCACCAGTTCCAGAATTAGATGGAGGTTGCAAAGCAATAAACAGTTTAACACAAGGATTTTTAGCCCATAATTTTGAAGTTAAAGTACTTACTTTAAGTACTCCAAAACATCCTTTTCAACCTAAAGCAATATCAGAAGAGTATCAAACAAAAACTAAAATAGAACATACGTTCGTCAACACAGAAGTTACTATTTATGGGGCATTTATTAATCTGTTTTCCTGTAAATCATACAATATTGAACGTTTCTATTCCAAAAATTTTGAAGAACTGATTAAAAAAAACCTGCAACAAAATCAGTATGATATTGTTATCTTAGAAAGCCTTTATGTAACCAAATATAGTTCTATTATTCGAGAAAATACTACCGCTAAAGTAATATATCGAGCTCATAACATTGAGTATGAAATATGGGAAAATAATGCCAAACAAGAAAAAGGAATTAAAAAGAGTTACCTAATTTTATTAGCAAAAAGATTAAAACAATTCGAAAAAAAAATCATCAATCAGTTTGACGGTATTGCTGCAATTACAGAAAATGATCACCAGAAACTAATACAGATGGGTTGTAGAATCCCTATCGAGGTATTTCCTTTTGGAATTGATGTAAAAAAATATGAAATAACCTCTCACCCAAAATCCATATCTATTTTTCATATTGGAAGTATGGATTGGAGTCCAAACGAAGTGGGAATAAAATGGTTTTTAGATAACGTATGGAATTTAATTTCTAACCAATTTCCAGAGGTTAAATTAAATTTAGCTGGAAAAAATATGCCAAAGTGGTTGCTAGAACACCGTCAAAAAAATGTAATCATACACGGAGAGGTAGCCGATGCGATAGATTTTATGCACCAAAACACCATCATGATAGTTCCATTATTTGTTGGAAGTGGAATGAGAATTAAAATCATTGAAGCGATGGCTTTAGGTAAAGTTATTATTGCTACAACCATCGCTGCAGAAGGAATAAGTTATAAAGTAAATGAAAATATAATAATAGCAAATACTGCAAATGAATTTATAGCTGCCATCACCAACTGTTTAACCAACGATATATGGTGTAAAAAATTAGAAATTAATGCCAATAAAATGGTGGCTACTAATTATGATAATAAAGTTATTGTCAATAAATTGGTGCAGTTTTTTAAGCACATCAACTCATGAGAATTCTAGTATTACTTTCTCGTTTTCCATATCCTCTCGTAAAAGGAGATAAGTTACGAGCTTTTCATCATATAAAAGAGTTGGCTAAAAAGCATGAAATTATTTTAGTGGCACTATCTGACACAAAAGTTGAGCAAAAATCTATTACTATCCTATCAACATACTGTTCAGCTATTAAAGTTATACGGTTACCAAAATGGAAAATTTATTGTAATCTGTTGTTACACTTATTATTTACCAACAAATCGTTGCAAGTTGCTTATTTCTACAATAAAAGAGCACAAAAAAAAATAAATGAGTATTTAATAAAATATCAACCAGACCATATTTACTGTCAGCTAATTCGAGTTACCGAATATGTTCGTAAAACTAACATTAAAAAAACATTAGATTATATGGATGCGTTGGCTCGGGGTATGGAAAGAAGAGTGGAAGATGCCCCATTTTATATCAAGTGGTTTTTAAAAACTGAGGCTACCAGATTAAAAAGATATGAGCATTTTATTTTTAACGATTTCGATAATAAGATAATTATTTCTGAACAAGATAGGGCATTAATCGTTCATATCAACAATGATGAAATTAAGATTGTTCCCAATGGAGTTGATTATGAAACCTATCGAATTAAAGAATCTAAAAAAGAATTTGATTTAATTTTTACAGGCAATATGGCTTACCCTCCAAATGTTGATAGTGTTGTTTATTTAGTAAATACTATTATGCCTTTAGTTTGGGAAGAAAAACCAGCAATTAATCTTATAATTGTTGGGGATCAGCCTTCATCAAAAGTGTTGAAACTAAAATCAAATAAGGTGATTGTTACGGGTTGGATTGAAGACATGTCAGCATACTATTCTAAATCTAATATATTTATAGCTCCCATGCAAATTGGAACAGGTTTGCAAAATAAATTGTTAGAAGCAATGGCTATGAAGTTGCCATGCATAACTTCACCATTAGCTAATAATGCGTTGGGAGCTATTCCGAACGAACATATATTAATTGGCAGCAATGAAAAAGAATACACCCATCATATTATTAATTTGATAGAAAATAAGAATCTTTACATAAAAATTGCTGAAAATGGGTATCAATTTGTGACTAAAAATTATACATGGGAAGGAAGCACTGCAATCCTAGAAAATTTAATAATTTCAACCCCCTAAAATAGATGATGGAATGAATAATTTAAAAACTACAATAGAAAAAACTTGGGATAACAGAGACTTGTTAAAACTTAAAGAAAATCAACATGCAATAAGAGAAGTTATTGAATTGTTAGATAAAGGGAGTATTAGAGTCGCTGAACCAGATGGTGATTCATGGAAAGTAAATGAATGGGTAAAAAAAGCAGTGGTTTTATATTTTCCAATACAAAAAATGGCAACCATCGAAATTGGTCCATTTGAGTTTTATGATAAAATGAAATTAAAAACTGGTTATGAAGCTTTAGGAGTTAGAGTTGTTCCAA
>PFUQ01000223.1 GCA_002790175.1 Flavobacteriales bacterium CG_4_9_14_3_um_filter_32_8 | reverse complement strand
TAGAAGAATTATTTTCCACATCAGAATTTAAAGAAAAAGGAAGAGAGCTTATTTTATCTCATTTTAATTATATAAAATCCTTCACACAAGATATGTTTACCTTGTTTGAAGAAAAAGCAATTTTGGCTCAGGGTGAATTGTTATCTACCGCATTAATGCACTATTATTTAACGGAGCAAAAAATAGATTCCATTCTAATTCCTGCTTTAAATTTTATGCGTACCGATAAAGATGGCGAACCCGATTTATTTTACATTAAAGAAAACTTACAAAGAGAAATTGCAAATTTTCCCAACCATAATTTATTTATCACTCAAGGTTTTATTTGCAGAAATGCTTTTGGAGAAATTGACAATTTAAAAAGAGGTGGAAGTGATTATTCTGCTTCATTAATTGGTGTTGGATGTGCTGCAACAGAAATACAAATTTGGACGGATATAGACGGAATGCACAACAATGACCCAAGGTATGTTAAAAACACCAAACCTTTAGCCAATTTATCTTTTGATGAAGCTGCAGAGTTGGCTTATTTTGGTGCTAAAATATTACATCCTGCTAGTGTTCAACCCTGCAAAATTGCTAATATTCCTGTGCGTCTAAAAAATACCATGCAACCTGCTGCTGAAGGCACTTTAATTAGCAGTAAAACTGCTGGTGCTGGAATTAAAGCCATTGCCGTAAAAGATGGAATAACAGCCATCAACATTAAAAGTGGTAGAATGTTATTGGCACATGGATTTATGCGGAAAGTGTTTGAAATTTTTGAAACTTACCATACCTCAATTGACATGATTGCTACTTCTGAGGTTGCTGTTTCCGTTACCATTGATGACACCAAATATTTAAAAGAAATTACAGAAGAATTAAAAAAATATGGTACCGTAGAAGTTGATGGCAACCATTCTATCATTTGTATTGTAGGCGATTTTATTGCAGAAAGTAAAGGTTATGCTCTGAAGATTTTTAGTGCCTTACAAAACATTTCTATTCGTATGATTTCTTATGGAGGTAGCATGCACAATGTGTCCTTTTTGGTAAATACTTCTGACAAAAATGAAGCCTTGAATGCGTTAAACGATAATCTTTTTGAGCATGTTTAGTAAAACAGAAATAACACGTTTCAGTAACATTCTAACTCCGTTTTATTATTATCAACTGGAGTTATTAAAAGCTACTTTAGATGCTGCAACCAAAGCTTCTAAACCATTTAATTACCATATTCATTATGCTTTTAAAGCCAATACGAATACCGAAATTTTAGAATTAATTCAATCCTATGGATTAGGTGCAGATTGCGTAAGTGGTAATGAAATTAAAAAAGCAATAACGTGTAATTATCCTCCTGAACAAATTGTTTTTGCAGGAGTTGGAAAATCTGATACAGAAATAAATATTGCGTTAGACAACAATATCTTTTGTTTTAATTGTGAATCCATTCCCGAATTAGAAGTAATCAACGAATTAGCAGTTAAAAAAAATAAAATTGCCCAAATTGCATTAAGAATAAATCCGAATGTAAATGCTAACACCCATCATTACATTACCACAGGTTTAGAAGAAAATAAATTTGGCATTAACAGATGGGAGTTAGAAGAAGTACTAACGGTTTTAGAAAAATTAAAAAACCTAAAACTGATTGGTTTACATTTTCATATCGGCTCACAAATAACTGATTTAACTGCTTTTAAAGGACTTTGCTTAAGAGTCAACGAAATACAAGAATGGTTTTACGATCATCAAATTATTGTTGACCATATTAATGTTGGTGGAGGTTTAGGAATAGCTTATGAAAATCCAAAGCAAAATCTCATTCCGGATTTCAATGCATATTTTAAGTTGTTTAACAATTTTATTGCTTTACGACCGAAACAACAATTACACTTTGAGTTGGGGAGATCTATTGTGGGACAATGTGGAACTTTAATTACCAAAGTATTGTATGTAAAAAAAGGAGTAAATACCAATTTTGTTATTGTAGATGCTGGCATGACAGAATTAATAAGACCTGCACTTTATCAAGCAGTACATGCCATTGAAAATTTAACAAGTAATTCTAATGAAATTAATCGGTATGATGTTGTTGGTCCAATTTGCGAATCGTCCGATTGTTTTGGTAAAGCGTTAATGCTTCCTACCACCAAAAGAGGTGACCTTATTGCCATTAATTCTTGTGGTGCTTATGGAGAAGTAATGGCTTCGCAATACAACTTAAGAGATTTGGTGAAAGCAGTTTATGGAAAATTAGATGAAAGGGACAAAGGACAAGGGAAAGTAGTTAGTGAAACCAATAATTCGTGATGTGAACTCTAAACCCGAAACCTTTTTACTTTACCCGAGTATAAAGCACTACTTTGGTTTCAAAAAATTCTTCATTAAAATAAGTTGATAAAGGAAAAATACTGACTGTTTTTTTACTTTCGGCTATCTCTTCTGTTAAATCTCCTCCTTTTAAAAATAAAATGCCATTTTTAAGTTCATTAAAACTATCCACTTTCATTTTCCCCTTAATTAAAGGAATAAATTTATTCATTTGAGCAACAGCACGAGTTACTACAAAATCGAATTGTTCCTTTATTTCTTCGGCTCTTTTGTTATAGGCTTTAACATTGGATAAGCCAATTTTATTGACAATTTCTTGAACCACTTTAATTTTTTTCCCAATAGAATCAACCAATACAAAATCGACATTTGGAAACAATATAGCCAAAGGAATGCCTGGAAATCCTCCACCTGTTCCAACGTCTAAAATTTTCGTTTTATCCTTAAATTGTATCACTTTTGCGATTCCTAACGAGTGTAAAATGTGCTTTAAATAAAGTTCGTCGATATCTTTTCTGGAAATTACATTAATTTGAGAATTCCAATCTTTATACAAAAAACCTAACTGATTAAATTGTGTAATTTGATTTTCGGATAAATCAGGAAAATATTTTGTTATGATGTTCATCTTTTAAGTTAGAAGTTGGATGTCCGAAGAAAATTCCGACTTCCGTCTTCGGGCTTCGGACTTCCAGCATTCTTTTAAATATTTCCTTTTTTATTTTGCATCAACAAATAAAGTTTTTCTCTTGCTCTAAACAGCTGTGCTTTTACTGTTCCTAATGGCAATTGAATTTCTTCAGCAATTTCTTCGTACGACAATTCTCTAAAATAACGCAAAACAACTAATTCTCGATAACGAGGTTTTAATTGTTGAACAATTTCGCGCATTATTCTAATTTTTTGTTTTCTAATGATACGCTCTTCAGGGTCTAAATTAGGTGATTTGATTTCGAAACTCAACTCTCCGCCTTCACCATCATCTGTAGTTTTATCGAGAGAAAGCGTATTCATTTTTTTCTTTCTGATAAAATCGATGCAATTGTTGGTGGCTATTCTAAACAACCAAGTACTAAAAGCAAAATCGGGTGTGTATTGATGAATTCTATTAAATGCCTTACCAAATGCTTCAATGGTTAAATCATCGGCATCATCGGCATTTTTAACCATTTTAAACATCATAAAATAAATAGAATCTTTGTACTTAGCCAATAAGGTGGCATAAGCTTTTTCATTATTCTCATCTCTAGCTTTACATACCAATTCAAAATCTATTTTTGCTTTGGGTGATAAATTTGAGTTTAATTCCATTTATTTCTTTTATTAATTTGATTTGAAATTACCAAAATTGGATTGAAAATCATAAAAAATAATTCAAATACTGGTGACAAAATTATTAAATCTTTTCCTCCAATTTTGTTTGCCGAAAACTTAAAAATAAGCATTTGAACGATATATCTCATCATAAATACCCCAACTATTAGATAAACTGGTCTTAATTTAATGACCAAAAGAAGAAATAAGCCGATAAAAATAAATTGGGAAACTTGTAGTAAACCCAACATTATTTTATGCTTCAATTTATAATGAGCACCAGTACTATAATGTCTTTTTTTCTGTCTAAACCATGCTTTATAGCCCATTTTTGGATTAGAAATGGTAAATGCATCTGGATGGATTACAACTTGAGTATTTTGATTGTTAGCGACTTCATTCACAAATAAATCGTCATCGCCCGATAAAATATGCATGTGTGTAGCAAACCCTTTATTGTTAAAAAACAAATCCGACTGATACGCTAAATTTCGCCCTACCCCCATGTATGGAATTTTATCCAATGCAAAAGATAAATATTGTAAAGCGGTGTAAAATGTTTCGAACCGAATGAGTTTGTTTAGCAATCCACTTTTACGTTCATAACCACCAAATCCTAAAATTATTTTTTTATCCTTTTGGTATCGACTCATGTATTTTATCCATTGAGTTGAAGAAGGTTTGCAATCGGCATCGGTCAACAGTAAATTATCATATTGGGCGGCTTTAATACCGAGTGTTAAAGCCAATTTTTTGCTTCTAAAAAATCGATCAGTATCTGGAATAGTAACAATTTTTAGGTTTTTAAACTGTAAGGAAAATGCTTTCAACACATCATCCGAATCATCTACCGAATTGTCATTTACAACTATTACTTCAAATTGTGGATAATCCTGACTCAAGTACATGGGTAAATATTCCAATAAATTGTCCCGTTCATTTTTTGCACAAATAATTACAGAAACTGGAGCTAATTTTTGATTTTCATCAATTTCAGGTCTCTTGAAAAAAGCCAATTTGGAAAATACAAAGAGGTAATAAAAAAGTTGAATACTAAAACTTATCAAATAAACAATTACCAAATAATCCCACCAATTATTAAATTCTAAAAACTTTATTAATTCCTTTGCATCCATTTCTCAAATGTAATCTGATACTTTGGGCTAAATAATTATCTTTGACCAAGTTTTAAAACACAAATAGTTAATAAATTAAATGAAGTTCAAACTAGAAAAAAAAGACAATCAATCAAAAGCGAGAGCAGGCATCATCACTACCGACCATGGAGAAATTCGTACACCTATTTTTATGCCAGTTGGCACTGCTGCTTCGGTTAAAGGAGTTCATCAACTAGAGCTAAAAAATGATACCAAAGCCCAAATTATTTTAGGAAATACCTATCATTTGTATTTACGGCCAAGTATCGACATCATTCAACAAGCCGGTGGTTTGCATCAATTTATGAATTGGGACAGGCCTATATTGACCGATAGCGGTGGGTATCAAGTGTATTCCTTATCCGCCAGAAGGAAAATAAAAGAGGATGGTGCTACTTTTTCTTCTCACATTGATGGCTCAAAACATTTATTTACTCCAGAAAATGTAATGGACATCCAGCGGACTATTGGTGCAGATATTATTATGGCTTTTGATGAATGTACACCTTATCCATGCGAATACAAATATGCAAAAAACTCCATGCACATGACACATCGTTGGCTAAAACGTTGTTGCGAACGGTTTGATACTACAGAATCTTTGTACGGTTATTCTCAAACATTATTTCCGATTGTACAAGGCAGTGTTTATAAAGATTTAAGAATTCAATCAGCCGAAAAAATAGCTTCTTTTGGTCGAGAAGGAAATGCCATTGGTGGTTTATCGGTTGGCGAGCCTGATGACGAAATGTATGCCATGTGCGAAATTGTTACCGATATTTTACCCGAAGATAAACCTCGTTATTTAATGGGCGTTGGCACTCCAATAAATATTTTAGAAAATATTGCGTTAGGCATTGATATGTTTGATTGTGTGATGCCTACTAGAAATGCAAGAAATGGAATGCTTTTTACCAAAAACGGTTCCATCAACATTAAAAATAAACAATGGGCAAATGATTTTTCTCCAATAGATGCCAATGGAACGAGTTATGTGGATAGTTATTATTCGAAAGCCTATTTAAGACACCTCATCATTTCAAAAGAAATTTTAGGTGCACAAATTGCCACCTTACACAATTTAAGCTTTTATCTTTGGTTAGTTAATGAAGCACGAGAAAAAATTATGGAAGACACTTTTTACGATTGGAAAAAAATGATGATTAAACAATTAAGGGGGGTTCTATAAATTGATTCGCATCAAAATTTTCATAGTTTTTTAGAGACAATGAAAATTTTTGAAACACTATCTGGATAATGTAATAAAATTTGAAGCAGTATATGAAAAACTATGAAAACCCAATGAGAACAAAGATAACAAACAATCTGACTGCGTTATATTTTTTTGAAATAG
>PFUQ01000089.1 GCA_002790175.1 Flavobacteriales bacterium CG_4_9_14_3_um_filter_32_8 | reverse complement strand
ATATTCTAAGTGATTTTCAGGGTTACATTGCACGAATAAGTGGATTAAATGGCAATGTAATTTGGGCAGATACCATGGGGATTGTTCAAAATGGAACTCAAGATGTTTTTTCGAGCAATGTAATCATATCGCCTAATGGGGGTATTATTGGTGTTGGAGGGACACACTATGCATCTTCAACCGGAGCAGTAGATGCGTGGATAGTGAAATACAATAGCAATGGCAATTTATTATGGCAACGTACTTTTAATAAGTATGGTGGTAACAATTGGAATTATTTGGTTGATATACACCAAACCTACGATAATGGTTTTGTATTGTGTGGCGATTTAACCAATGTTGCTATACCTGAGCAAAACCTTTGGGTACTTAAACTTGATAGCATGGGTTGTGAAATAGTTAATTGTAGTGTTGGGGTTGAAGAACCCCCCTCCCTTTTGGGGAGGGCTGGGGTGGGGATTTACCCCAACCCCAACAACGGAAAATTTACCATTACCTTAGTAGAAAATGAGCAACAAGTACCAATTTTTATTTATAACCTTTCTGGGCAAGTGGTACAACAACTCAACATCAACAACAATGCTATAATTGATATGAGCAAGCAACCTAACGGCATTTATTTCGTTAAAGTAGTGCAACACAATAAAGTAAGTATAATGAAAATAATTAAGGATTAAAACGCATAATCATGAAAGCATTAAAATACATTACCATCTTTCTTTTTTTTAGTTGTATATTAACTGATTCATATAGCCAAACTTATCACCCTTTTCCAGATAGCTCCGCTATTTGGAGAATGATACTTACTTATAGTAGTGATCCAGACCCTTCATATAGTTACAAACATGCCGTATTTATTTCTAATGATACCATAATAAATGGCAATATCTATCACAAGCTTTATAAAAGTGATGTAACAGCATCTGACACATTATCTATTAATTATACTGGAGCAATAAGAGAGATAAACAAAAAAGTATATTTATATTTAGATTCTCTTGCAGCTTATAATATCAGTATGGGTCTTTTTGGTTTTTGTAGATGGATGAGTGGTTCTGACACCTCTGTTTTAAATAAGGATTTATTGCTTTATGATTTTGATGTTAATGTTGGCGATACCGTATTTTATGAGTATTTAGACAGTATAAAAATAGAAATAACCTCAATTGATAGTATACTAATACAAAATCAATATCGAAAAAGATATCATTATAACTTTTTATGGACAGGATACCCATTCTGTAATGGCTTACTTTGGAATTATGATTATTACATAGAATCAATAGGTTCTCCTTTAGGGATATTTGGACATTTAGGAATGTATTTTGAAAATAATGCACAACTCCTTTGTTTCGAAGATTCAGAAATTTCTTATCCCGATTCTACAAGTTGCTCTAATGCTATGGGAATTAATGAACGTTTTAAAGAAAAAAATGTTGTTTTAGTTTATCCAAACCCAAACAATGGCTTGTTTACCCTAAAAATAGATGCTCCTTTTAGCCAAGCAACACTTGCCGTTTTTGATGTAACAGGTAAACGCATTTTACAACAAAACATTACCCAAAACGAAAGTCAACTCAACTTATTAGCTTATCCCAAAGGAATGTATTTTTATCAAGTAATTGTTGAAGAAAAGGTTTTTTCTGGAAAAGTAATGGTGAACTAAGTTTTACCAATTAGTTGTAATACTATACAACTAATTGGTAATACTTACAATCCTTTCCTATAATTTTCAATCGCTTTTTTAGAAGTTACCCAATTTCTTCCTTCCTTATGAGCATCTATTTTCCCTTGCCTAGCGAGTAAACTGATGTACTCTTGACCATAAGGAATTGTGGGCTCATTAACAATGTTGGTAATACTTTGATAATCTGAATCGTTGTTAGGTAATGCACTTAAATAAATGTTTAAAGTTCTTTCTATTGATTGACACATCAACAACATCAATTTTTGATAATTACCTTTGTTAGCTTGATTTAACGCTTCGTAATATTTTTTCCGATCATTTTTTAAAATAATTGCTGGAGGAAATCCTTTTTGCATTAATAATAAATTCATTGCCAAACGAACAGTACGCCCATTACCATCAAAAAAAGGATGAATCCAAACCATTTTATGATGAAAAACAGTTGCCAATTCTATCGCATTAAGTTGTAACGAATTTTTATTAACAAACTCAATGAGCTCATCTAATAATTGAGGAACTTTTAATGCGTTGGGTGGCACAAAATTGGCACCTGAAATTCTAACTCCTGCATTTCTAATTCTTCCAGCAAATTCATCTTCTATAGAACGTAAGACCAATGCGTGCAATGAAAGAATATCTTTGCTGCTTAATTGATAATTTTCTTTTACCAAAGAATACAAATAATGGATAGCAGTTTCGTGATTTTTGGCTTCAAAATGTTCTCGTAAAGATTTTCCTTTTATAGTAATCCCTTCTTGTAACACTAGTTGAGTTTCTCTCAAATTTAGCGTATTTCCTTCAATACTATTAGAATTATAAGTCCATTCTATAGCAATTGCTTCTTTAATTTTAGCCAAGGCAATACCGGATAATGGGCGAACTTTGTTTAGCTCTTCCACTTTTTCGGTTAAACGATTAAATGTTGCTTTAAATTCTTCTCGATATTTCAAATCAATTTTCCACATTTTACAAATATACACTAAATATCGGATAATACAAATTTATAAGCTATCCGATATTTTTAATAGCATAATTATGATATGACTAGTAAATTTATTTTTCATTTTTAGCTTTAAATAGAGAATTAAAATTTGATTTTTAGCGAGAAATATAATTATTGACCTTTATACTTTTCACTATATTTTTCGTAAAGTTTCTTTTGAAAATTGTTTAAATTTAATGCTCTGCCTTGAATATAAGCAGCGGTAACATCATTGCTTTTCATGTCCAACGCATCACCAGTAGAAATAAATAGAGTAGCATCTTTTCCTACTTCTAAGCTACCAACAGTTTTATCTATGCCTAAGATTTTGGCAGTATTTAGAGTAATTAATGATAAAGCATCTTCTTTATTTATGCCATAAGCAGCAGCAGTTCCAGCATAAAAAGGCAAATTTCGGGTATTCATAGCTTCCATGTCGCCAGCGTTTTCTAAACAAAATAATACTCCGGCATCAAATAACAGCTTTGGCAATTTATAAGGTAAATAAACATCATCTTCTTGTCGTTGAGGTAAGTCGTGCAACCGACATAACATGACTGCAATGTTATTTTCTTTTAACATATCAGCAATCATCCAAGCATCGTAACCACCAACAATGACCATTTTTTTTACTGAATATTTTTTAGAAAAATTAATGGCTTCGGTAATTTCTTTAACAAAATCGGTATGAATAAAAAGTGTTTTATTGCCATCGAAAATACCACGCATAGATTCGAAACGTAGATTTTTTTCATCATGAGTATTCACCTTTGAATAGGCTAAAGCATCACCAAAAAAGGAATTTAATGCTAGGATTGATTTTTCATAATTTTTTGATTTTTCACCATTCCATCTACTAAACATTCGTGACCAATTCAAATGAACACCGTCATCTTCTTTGTAAATAGCATCTTCCCAATTCCAAGCATCAAACTGAACAATTGATGATGTTCCTGAAATTACTCCGCCACGTGGAGTTATTTGAGCCATTAATACACCATTAGAGCGAATGGTAGGTGTAATTTTTGAATCCGTACTATAAGCAATAATAGAACGAACATGTGGTGTAAATTCTCCAATCTCATCAAAATCATTGGTAGCTCTCACCGCATCTATCTCTGTTATTCCAAGTGTAGAATTTGGAGCAATAATTCCAGGATAAACATGTTGGTCTCGAATATTAATAATGGTATCAAAATGGTCAAATTCTATTTTTATTCGTGTAGCATCATCTACCATAGTAAGTTTACCTTCTTCAAAAGCAATTGCAGCGTTTTCAATAATTTTTCCATTGCCTACATGTGCTGTGCCA
Source organism: Flavobacteriales bacterium CG_4_9_14_3_um_filter_32_8 (assembly GCA_002790175.1). Classification (GTDB taxonomy): domain Bacteria; phylum Bacteroidota; class Bacteroidia; order Flavobacteriales_E; family Vicingaceae. The sequence continues at coordinate 19,675 of PFUQ01000089.1, read as the reverse complement.
TTTAGTAATAATATTTTTTTTGTTTGTTTTGGTGCAGGAATTTCAACTTGTGCTGCTAATCCTAAAACTAAATTGGTTAGTATAATTAATAATATGTTTTTCATAGTTTATTTTTTTATTCCCTCTTGGTGAAGAGAGAATTCATGACAAAAGTTTTACTCTCCAACAGTATCGCAATGATATAATTTTGGTTTTTTACTAGATGGAGTTTGTGTTTTTTCTCCATCTTTCTTAGCATCAATCATCTTTTCTATTATTCGAGCTTTCTCTTTTCGATTAGCCATTTGCAACTTAAAATCCACCTCTTTATCAAAATAAACAGTACCATCAATGATGGTTTTTTCTACCCTTGCATAAATAGATAAAGGATTAGCTGACCATAAAACAACATCTGCATCCTTTCCTATTTTGATACTCCCTATTTTATCATCAAGATGTAATAATTTAGCTGGATTAAGTGTTACAAATTTCAGGGCTTCTTCTTCACTTACTCTACCATATTTTACTGCTTTTGCTGCTTCCTGATTCAGCCTTCTCCCCATTTCAGCATCATCCGAATTATAGGCAACCGTAATTCCTTGCTGGTGCATGATGGCACCATTGTATGGAATAGCATCATTAACTTCAAATTTATATGCCCACCAATCAGAAAAAGTTGAAGCTCCAGCACCATGTTTTTTCATTTTGTCGGCAAGTTTATAACCCTCTAAAATATGGGTAAATGTATTAACAGTAAATCCCATAGAATCGGCTACATGCATTAACATATTAATTTCAGATTGTACATAAGAATGACAGGTAATAAATCGTTCTTTATTTAGTATTTCATTAATAGTTTCTAATTCCAAATCAATTCTTGGTGCGGGAGCATTTTCTTTTAATTTTTCTGGAACCAAGGCATAAGCATCCCATTTTTTTTGGTACTCGTTAGCTCTAATAAAAACATCGTAATAAACTTGTTCAACACCCATTCTAGTTTGTGGGAATCGTTGGTTGTAATTATCTCCAAAATTGGAATGTTTTACATTTTCGCCTAAAGCAAATTTTATGAAACGAATAGAATCATTAATTTTCATATCATCAGGAGCATTTCCCCATTTTAATTTTATAATAGCCGATTGACCACCAATTGGGTTGCACGAGCCATGTAACAATTGTGAGGTGGTAACACCACCAGCCAATTGACGATAAATGTTGATGTCGTCCGAATTTACAACATCTGCAATACTCACTTCAGCAGTAACAACTTGAGTGCACTCATTTACGCCGCCGCTAATTGCAATGTGCGAATGTTCATCGATAATGCCCGCTGAAAGATGTTTGCCTTTTCCTTCAATAATTTTAGCCCCTTCGACAGTTAAATTTTTTCCAATGGCTGCAATTTTTCCATTTTGAATTAACACATCCGTATTTTGCAAAATACCTTCAGCTTCATTAGTCCATACAGTTGCCCCTCTAATAATCATCGTTTCGGCTTTTGGAAGCGAATCAAATCCAAAAGCCATATTTGGATATTGGATTTGAGGAACAATTAATGAGTCCTTTTTTTCTTCTTTTTTCTTATCTACATCTGTGTTTTTTCCTTTAATTGCCGACCATTTAATCCATTCTCCATTTGCTAATTGACCATTACCGTCCCAAATACCGCCATTACTACTTATGGTTCCACTTAGTCGTATTGTTCCTTTTTGGTAATCATCTTTTGGGTTAAAGTGGAGGGAGATGGAGTTTTCTTCAACACTAATAGTAACAGAAATTTTATTGGTGTCTGGCTTATTTTCTTTGGCACCAATAACAGTAATATTTCCAGTAAGTTTTTGCGGCTCTCCTTGTACGGTTAATGTATATATTTTTCCTTGTACATTTAAACTATAATTTCCTCTTGCATCAATAATAGCATAATCGTTGATGATGTGTTGTTTTCCTTTTATCCAGTTTTCGTGAATAATGGATTTTTCAGCAAAAAGGTTTTCGGAAGTAATAATAAAGTTGGCTAATTTGCCTTGTGCTAAACTTCCAATTTTATCATATTCGTTAATAAAATTAGCGGGAGAATAGGTCAATGCTTTTAATGCAGTTTGCTCGGAAAGTCCGCATTTAATAGCTTTTCTTATGTTGTTGAAAAATTCTTTTTTATCTTTTAAATCAGAAGTAGTAATAGAAAAATCGATTTGATTATTGGCAACAATTCCTAAATTATAAGGAGCTAATTCCCAATTTTTAACATCAGAATAAGGGATAATTAAAGAATTGTAGGGGTCAGATACTTCATAAGCTTCTGGAAAATTTACAGGAATAATTAATTTCCCTTGTGTAGCCTTTACCTCTTTTATTCGTTGGTATTCGTTTCCGTTGGTTTTAAAAATATATTGAGTTTCAAACTCATCACCAATTTTATCGGCTCTTAAAATGTTAAACTTATCGTTGGCTTCGAATATTTGTGGAAGTTTCCAATTTTCCATAATGGTGTTTAACGAAATGTTGTATTCCTCTACTTTTGGGTTATTAAATAGCCAATCTACATCGTAATAGGTTTGTCGGATTAAAGCAATCATTCCCATTAAAGAACCTGGGTATTCTTGGGTGGAGGAACCTTTATTAAAAGATAATTGACAAGCAACTTTATCAGTTATCATAACTGAATTTGCTAAATCATTGGCAAGCGTAACTAAAGCAGAAGTTCCTCTCATAATGCCATCTTGTTGATGGGTTAAAACCACTCCAAAACCCAATTTTCTTAGTTCTTCTGCTTTTGTTTCGTCAACAACAAATAGTTTTCCTGCTTCAACTTCGGGACGAATGGATTGATTCCAATTGAAAGCACCTTTAGTGGTGGTTTCAAATTGAGAACCTTCACGATGAGGTGTTTCTTTTAGCCGATTGACTGGTATTCCATAATTTGAATAGATATCTATTAATGAGGGGTAGATAAACTTGTTTTTTAAATCGTAAATAATGGCATTGGCAGGAATCTTTATTTTAGTTTTTAAATCAACAGCCTCAATTTTTCCATCTTTAATTAAGAGCGTTCCATTTTCGATTTTTGTTTGATAGTCAACATAAATAGTAGCATTGGTAAAAGCGTAATAATTATGAATTTTATGGTGAGTACCGTTTACACTAAATGTTTCTTGAGCAAAGATGAATTGGTTACAAAAGAGGATAATTATGAAAAGAAAAAAATGCTTCATGCCGTATTTTATGAATTAGAAAAACCAAAAATAATGTTTATTCATGAAATAATTTTAAAGAAAAATGATAAGCGAAAACATTATTTAGAATTAATTAAAATAACACAAGCTCTTTTAATTAATTTTGTTAGCAAAACAAAAATAGATAAATATGGAAATTGCATTATTACACACACATTCGTTGTTAAGATGGTTAGTAGTTGGTTTTTTGGTAATTGCTATTATCAAATCATTAAGTGGATGGTTTGGTAAGAAAGATTTTACTAAACCAGATAACATCATCGCTTTGCTACTATTAAGTTTTACTCATTTACAATTAATAGCTGGTTTTGCTCTTTATTTTATGAAAGGTTGGAGTACTCAGCTAACTAATATGTCGGATCCAATAGCTCGGTTTTGGGGAATGGAGCATGGGTTTACCATGATAATTACAATTGCATTAATAACAATAGGAAGAATAAAATCTAAAAAGGCTACGGAAAGTATTCAAAAGCACAAAAAGAGTGTTATTTTTTATAGCATTGCATTGGTGTTAATTATATGGGCAGGTATTGTTAAACCAATGTTGTTAGGTAAAGGGTTAATTTAATTGTCAGATATTATTTATCTGATGGCTTAGTTGATAGGTAAGATGAAAGAAAATTTCCATAACGAAAATATTCACATCGTTGAAAAGGTGGTTCTCGTAGGTGTCCTCATCAAAGGACAAGATGAAGCAAAACTTAAAGAATATTTAGATGAATTGGCTTTTTTAGCAGAAACTGCTGGAGCAGAAACAGTAAAAAGATTTACTCAAAAATTAGAACATCCAGATCCTAAAACATTTGTAGGAAAAGGCAAACTAGAAGAAATTCTTGAATACATACAAGAACATGAGGTGGGTATGGTAATTTTTGATGACGAGTTATCTCCTTCTCAACTTAGAAACATTGAAGCTGTTTTAGAGTGCAAAGTATTGGATAGAAGTAACCTTATTTTAGATATTTTTGCGAGTAGAGCCCAAACTGCTAATGCACGAACTCAGGTAGAGTTGGCACAATGTCAATATATGCTACCGCGTTTAACTCGTTTATGGACTCACTTAGACAGACAAAAAGGAGGAGGGGTTGGAATGAGAGGTCCTGGTGAAACTCAAATAGAAACAGATAAAAGGATAATTCTTCAAAAAATAACTTTATTAAAAGAAAAATTAAAAAAGATTGACAAGCAAAAATCTGCTCAACGAAAACAACGAGTAGAAATGGTTAAAGTGGCGTTGGTTGGTTACACCAATGTTGGAAAATCTACCATCATGAACATGTTGAGCAAATCTGATGTGTTTGCTGAAAATAAATTGTTTGCCACCCTCGATACCACCATTCGGAAAGTAGTGATTGGAAATTTGCCTTTTTTATTAACCGATACGGTTGGGTTTATTCGAAAATTACCGCATCATTTAGTAGAATCTTTTAAATCTACTTTAGACGAGGTAAAAGATGCTGATATCTTAGTTCATGTGGTTGATGTTTCTCATCCCAATTTCGAAGATCATGTAAAAGTGGTTCACGATACACTACAAGAATTAGAAGCTATGGATAAGCCTATCATTATTGTTTTTAATAAAATAGATGCCTTTACCTATGTAAAAAAAGACGAAGATGACTTGCTGCCAAAAACAAGAGAAAATTATTCGTTAGAAGAACTTAAAAAAATGTGGATGTACAAAGATGAATATCCTACCATTTATATTTCTGCAGTTAAAAAAATTAATATTGAAGAGTTTAAAGATTTGCTTTATAAAAACATTAAAGCATTACATCTAAAAATATACCCCAATCAGTTGTTGTATTAATTCTAGTCTATCCAAATTGATTTTTTTTCGTTTTATAATTTTATTTAATACATAAGAATTATACATTAAGAATTCATTTATATTTATCAATTGTTGATAAAATATTAATTTGAGTACGTAAGAATTTATGCAATCTATTTTTCATATCAATAAACAATAGTTAAAATTTGTACCATAATTATAACTAAAAATAAATATCATGAAAAATCTAAACAAATTATTACTAATAGCATTATTTAATGTTATTGGTGTAAGTATTTCAAATGCTCAATGTACTTCTTCCTTTAATTATGTGGATAATGGAAGTGGAAATTACACCTTTACTTCAACCTCATCTGGAGGATTAAATTTTAACTGGAAGGTTGATAATAATTATGTAGGAACAGGTACTATTTTCACTAATACTTTTACCAATGGCAACCATAATGTATGTTTATTTATAGAGGATTCTATGGCTGGGTGTTGGGATAATACTTGTCAAACCATAACAGTTACAGCAGGTGTTCCTTGTGTTTCTTCATTTAATTATGTGGATAATGGGGGTGGAAATTATACATTTACTTCTACCTCTTCTGGAGGCACTAGTTTTATTTGGTTGATAGATGGAGCATGGTCTGGGAATGGAACTTCCATCTCTCCAACATTTTATAATGGAACTCATACTATTTGTTTAACCATTTTGAATTCTGCTGCAGGATGCAGTAATACTTCTTGTCAAACGATAACAGTTACATCAGGCACCTCCTGTTCGGCATCTTTTAATTATGTAGATAATGGAAATGGTAATTACACTTTTACCTCCACTTCTTCTGGTGGATTAAATATGGGTTGGTTTATTGGTGGTTCAAATGTTGCATCTGGAAACTCTTTTTCATACAATTTTACCAATGGAAACTACATGGTTTGTTTAGGGATTGCTGATACCAATACAGGATGTTATGACACAGTATGCCAAGCCATAACAGTTACCTCAGGAATTTCGTGTAACATTAATGCTGGATTTTCTTTTGTAGATAATGGATTAGGTAATTATTCATTTACTAATACCACAACAGGAAGTGGTAGTTTATCTTATTATTGGAATTTTGGTGATGGAAATACATCTACTGCTGTAAATCCAACTCATACTTTTGCTGCCAATACTACTTATGTCGTAGTGTTGGCAGTTTCAGATTCTTCCTCTAATTGTGCGTCATATTATTCTGTAGTTATTTTAGTAACAGGAAATCCAAGTCCACTTTCTTGTAATGCTGGATTTGTTATTTATCCCGATTCTGCCCAACCTAGTAATGTTATTGTTGTTAATAGTTCAACAGGTATTAACTTAACCTATTTTTGGGATTTCGGTGATGGAAACACTTCTACACTTCAATATCCAAATTACACGTACAGCACAGCTGGCCCTTTTCTTTTATGTTTAACAATTACTGATGCTGCTAACACTTGTACTAGTTCGTTTTGTGATTCCATTTATTCTGGAGGAGTAATTTGGAAACAAAGCGGATTTACAATTAATGTAATTTCTCCAACAGCAACAGGAATAGAAAATGAAGTTGAGTTGGTTTCAGATTTTGAAATCTATCCAAACCCAGTAACAAATAATTTATCAATAGACTTAAGTTTAACACAACAAGCAACTGTTAAGGTATTTGTTACCGATTTATTAGGAAAACAAATTAGCTTAATTACTAATGAAACATTTCCTGCTGGAAACAATAAATTACAATGGACTCCATCTAACATTTCTAATGGAATTTATTTATTAAACATTAAAACCAATAATTCACTACAAGTAAATAAGTTAGTTTTAAATAGGTAGTTTTTAAAAAGGCGGAATCCGTCAGCTGACGGACGAAGTCGGAAGTTAAAATTACTTCCGACTTCGGTCTTCCAGCTTCGGTCTTCTGGCTTCAATCTTCCAACTCCTCACAACTTACTTTTTAGCCATTCGTTATAATCAACAATATCGTTTTCGGATGATTCTGATGCTGTAGGAAGTTGGATAAATTCATCTGCCTTTTGTTGCAGTTCTTTTTTAGTAAGTGTTTCCATTTTAGCAACAATAGTGATAAATGTTTTTTCTCTTTCGTAAACCTCTTTTTCTAAAATCTCTTTAAATTCTTTTCGAATAAAATTTAATTGATAGTCAAATAAATCAATATCACCATATTCATAAAAAGTAAGTAATTCAACGATATTTACTTTTAGTCGAAATACCACATCCATGTCGTTAAAACTATCAGAAAGTTTAAGTGTTGCTAAGTTTTTTCTGGCATTTTTAAAATCTTTCGTGTCAAAATAAAGTACGGCTAAATTTAAATATACAAAAATGGTATAAAAAGGTAATTGTTGAATTTCTTTTTTTGTTTTTGCTTCCAATAAAACTGCTATTGCTTTTGTTTTATCAGAAACCTGATAGTTAATAACGAGTGAATTATAATAATAAAACAAATACTTGTCAAACAATAACTTTTCGTACTCTTCCATTGTTTTATAGAGTGTTTTTGTAATTGCTAATGACTCATCAATTTTATTATTTTTAAATAAAGAATTAACTAAATAAGTAAGCATCTGAAGTTTGGTGTCGTGGTTGGCCCTATTAAATAAATCACGATTGATAAAATCAGCATAAGTGAGTTTTAAATAATCCTCTAGCGAAACAAAATCTCGTTGTTGAAGTAAAATTCTACTAATAGAATGGTAAATTTTAAATTGTAAGGTTGGACTTTTCTTAACAGCTTCGTTATCTATAAAATCAGCTACTGTTTTTTTTAATACTTCGGTAAATTGATAATTATGTGTTGAATAGTTCTGCGAAATTTTAATACGGTGTACCAACGCTGCCAACAAATCATCTATTTCTTGTAAAACATGAAGGGTTTTATGATTTTGCCTACGCTTTTCAATGTAGTTAATGGGATTAAATTCCACGCTTTCGTGGGAGAGTTTAATGAGGTCACTATAAATTAGGTCTAATAAATCAAAAAACTCATTTTTAATCGCTTTTTGTTCTGCCTGAGTTAGATACCCATAAGCAATTCTGTAATCCGCTTTTGTATTAAAAATTTTTGCTAAACTTATCAAATTAATGACAATTGTATATTCATTTTTATTATAATGCAGCAACAATAAACTTTTATTAATCTCATTTAATAATCTATTCTTAAGTCGGTAAAATGAATTTTTATCTAAACTATTGTTGTAAAGTTTTGCTAAGAGTTGATCTTCATCTATATTTTCTTTATTTTTTCTAATGTAATTAAAAAGAGCAACATCTTTTCTGGCATCATGAGCGTTGGTTCTGGTTAAAAAAATTTTTAAATTTCTACTTTCTTCCTTATTTAGCAATTCGACAATATCATATAGTTTTATCATTTTGAACACGTAAGATTAAAACAAATTTAATTATTATATTCGAAGTTAAAAATATAATTTAGTGGTGATTAAAATTTAAGATTATGAAAAAGTTTATCAACCCAATGGTATTAGGTTTATTTATTGTTTTAAGCATAACAACCAAAGGACAGAATTTAGGTATAGATACTACTGCAATTAATTTCGGCTCTTTGCCCGATACTATCAACTTAAATGATAATTACACTCACACAATTGTTGTGCAAAATTTTGATACTACTGTATTAAATGACACGATTTATTTAGTTGCTGCAGTAGATACTAGTGGGGCTCTTGTTTCTATTGATACTGTAGGAAGTGTTTTTGTTACCAACTTTGGTTTAGGTGATACTATTTCTATTTCTTACAGTGAAAATTATACAACTTTAAGTGGATACAAAATAGGCGGCAATATTGTTGTGGTTTGGCCTGTGGCTGGTTCTGGTTCAACTGTAGATACTTTGTATAAAAATGTTTTTATTAAGAACCCTGTTTCAATTCCTACTGTTTTAGCGATAGACGAACAGGTTTTAATTTATCCAACCCCATTCCGAGACCACATTTTTATACAGAATTTGAGTATCAAAAAAGCCATTAAACAAATAAAACTATTTGATGCCAATGGCAGGTTAGTTTATAATGAAAAATATAAGCAAGAAATAAAAATGACGCAGTTTATTAAGGGATTGTATTTCATTGAAATTGAATTTTTTGATAACAGTAAAAAATATAAGAAATTAATTAAAAATTAAAGATTATGAAAAAGCATTAATAATCGTTTGTTGTGTTTTAACCTCAAAAGCGTTCGCACAAACACCAGGAAGTAATGTCTTTAACGATTCATTTCTTTATGAAATAAGGTTTGAAAATGCAGATACTAATTTTTGGATAGCTACTGAAAATTATCAAAGACTAAAAATGGTGTTTGATGGAAATGTAGTTGACAGTATCGGTTTTAAGCGAAAAGGAAACATTTCCGAATATACCTCTACCAATAAATATGGTATAAAAATTAAAACCAATAAGTATGTGCAAGGTAAATATTATGATGAAATTAAGTAGTTTACGCTACACATGAATTTTGAAGACCCAACCCTGATGAGAGAAAAACTTACCTACGATATTTGTAATGAAATGGGATTGTTTTCTTTAAGAACTGCTTTCACAAAAGTGTATATTAACAACGTGTATTGGGGTGTTAATCGGCAATCCCGCCCCACTAGGCTCACAAACGAATCCCGTTTATACCATTATAGAAGGTAAAGATGAAATGTATAAACAAAAATTTGGCAACAGAAGTTCTGATGCAATAGAATCGTTAGATTTTGGCGATATGTGTTATTATGGAACTGATATAGCCGAATATGATTTCTCACAACCAACCAGTCTTTGGCCTAGATATGAATTATCAAACGGAGACCCTGTCACAGCTTGGACAAGTTTCATAAATATGCTTAATAAAGCAAATAATACATCTAATTCACAATACATCGATACTGTTTCTAACTATTTAAATCTTCACGATTTTTTTAAATATCAAGCTGTAAATGTTTATCTCATGAACTTCGATTCATACATTAGCTTAAAAGGTAATCAAATTTATGTTTTTGATACACTGGTGAAGAAATGGCAAGTAACTCCTTGGGATTTTAATGCTTCATTTGGGTTATGGCAAACCAATAGTTATGAAGTTACAACCTATCCGATGATACCAATTTCTGTTTCTTCGGGTTGTATTGCCTCAAAAATGAATTCTTTACCCCAAAAAAAATTATTATTTAGAGGCAATGTGCTTGTTAAAAAATGTAGTTTGTGATACCAATCTGATGATTACCAAAATAAATAACTGGAAAAATCAAATTCAACAAGCGGTTTACGATGATTATAGGAAAGTAGCAAGCAATACTGATTTTGATAATGGAACTGAATATGGTTATTATGATGTTTTTGGGTTAAACGATGTGCCTGCCTTAAAAACTGTTTTATCCGAAAGGTATAACCTAATTCATCAAGCATTAATTAATGAAGGATACAATTGTACAGTAGGAATAAGTGATTTAAAAAATACCGAAGAAATAATCGTTTATCCAAATCCATCAAGTGATTATGTCAATATTTCAACTCTTAATGCCCCTATCGAAAGCGTAACTATTATCGATGTCAACGGACGAATAATTTATTAAGGTAATTTTTCCCCTAAAATTGATATTTCCTATCTTTCTAAAGGGATTTACTTTCTTCAACTGAAAATGAAAGACGAAGAAGAATTCCACTACAAGTTAATAAAAGAGTAATAGATTTTTGTAGCGAAGGAGTTTACTTCTATTTAATTTCCTACTTTAGTCATATAAATTTAACATGACTAAAAAGAAAAATAAACAGCAACGAAATTCGGGTTCATTTAAACACGACTTGCTTCATAATATCGTTTCCATTTTTGATAAAAACCCAACTACAGCCTTCAATTATAAGCAACTGAGTAATGCGTTTGGATTTAAAGATATTGCTAATAAAAAATTAATTGGAATTATTTTAGATGAACTGGTCCACCAAGGCAAGTTGTATGAAGTGCAACGCGGAAAATACCAACTAAAATCTGCAACTTCATTTATCGAAGGACGAGTTGACATGACTGCTCGAGGAGCTGCTTACATTAAAGTTGAAGACTCCAAATCGGACATTTACATCAATGCAAAAAATACAGGAACTGCTTTGCATGGCGATTTAGTAAAGGTGAATATTTTTTCTGGAAAATTGAGAGAGAAATTAGAGGGAGAAATAGTTGAGGTAATTGAGCGGGCTAAAACCGAGTTTGTTGGGGTAATTCAAAAATCAAAAGGATTTTCATTTTTAGTACCTGATGATACAAAGATGTCGGTAGATATTTTTATCGCTAACGAGAATTTAAAAGGAGCAAATGATGGCGATAAAGCCATTGCAAAAATTACAGATTGGCCTAAAGATAGAAAAAATCCTTTTGGTAAAATTATTGAAGTTTTAGGAAGACCTGGCGAAAATGAAACCGAAATGCACGCCATTCTTGCAGAATTTGGTTTGCCTTACCAATTTCCAAGAATTGTAGAAAAAGAAGCTGAAAAAATAGACTTAACTATTTCTGTTGAAGAAATAAAAAAACGTAAGGATTTTAGAGCAACCACCACTTTTACCATAGACCCCAAAGATGCCAAAGATTTTGATGATGCTTTATCCATCAAAAAACTACCCAATGGAAACTGGGAAATTGGCGTTCACATTGCCGATGTTTCTTATTACGTTAGAGAAAACACCTTATTAGAAGCAGAAGCTTATAACAGAGCAACTTCCATCTATTTAGTGGATAGAGTTGTACCAATGCTTCCAGAAATTTTATCCAACCAAGCATGTTCGTTACGACCACAAGAAACAAAACTGTGTTTTTCGGCAGTTTTTGAGTTGGACGATAATTCAGAAGTTATCAATGAATGGTTTGGAAGAACCGTTATTTTTTCCGATAGAAGATTTACTTACGAAGAAGCACAAGAACGAATTGAAACCCAACAAGGTGATTTTGCAGAGGAAATGAAAATTTTAGATCGATTAGCGAAACAATTGCGTATGACAAGATTTAAAAAGGGTTCAATCGCATTTGATAAGATTGAAGTAAAGTTTGATTTGGATGAACATGGAAAACCTTTGGGTGTATATTTTAAAGAAAGCAAAGACTCTAATAAGTTAATTGAAGAGTTTATGTTGTTGGCAAACAAAAGGGTGGCAGAATTTATTGGTCATCCAAAAAATGCACAACCCAAAACATTTGTTTACCGAATTCATGATGAACCCAACCAAGAAAAGTTATTGATGCTTTCTAATTTCGTTAAAAAATTCGGTTACGAACTCAAAATTAACGACAAAGAAATTGCCAATTCCATCAATCATTTATTAAGTGATGTTAAAGGTAAAAATGAAGAGAATATGATTGAGCAATTAACCATTAGAACCATGGCAAAAGCATCCTATTCTACTAAAAATATTGGTCATTATGGATTGGCATTTCCCTATTATTCTCATTTTACTTCTCCAATTAGAAGATACCCTGATGTGATGGTGCATCGTTTGTTACAGCATTATTTAGATGGAGGCAACTCCGCCAACGCCAGCGAATTTGAAGAAAAATGTAAACATTCTTCTAAAATGGAATTGTTGGCAACCGAAGCCGAACGAAAATCTATTAAATACAAACAAGTTCAATTTTTAACGGATAAAATAGGGCAAGAATTTGATGGTGTTATCACAGGGGCAAGTGAATGGGGTTTGTATGTAGAAATTATAGAAAATATGTGCGAAGGGATGATTCGTTTACAAGATATTCTGGGCGATTATTATATTTTTGACCCCGAAAATTATTGTGCTCGAGGAAAAAAAACAGGGCAAGAGTACCGAATGGGAGATAAAGTTAGAATTGTAGTAAAACGAGCAGATTTAATTAAAAAACAATTAGATTTTGAATTGGTTTACTAAATTTTACATACCTTACTAATTTTAAAAATACTAGCCATGAAAAAAGAACAAACTACATGCCTCCCTTTTAAGTTTTGGTTGGCTATCATTTTTTTATTTTTCATTCCAATTGGTGTTTCTTTTGCACAAGACACTTTACAAGCTAAGGACGAATATGTTCGTGAGAAAACATATTTAGTGATAAAAAATGACGGTACTGAATTTATTGGCGATATTTTAGAAGATGATGGAAGAGAAATATTAATTAATACCACTCGTTTAGGAAAATTATATATTCCTAAACATGAAATAAAATCAATTTCATTAATTGATAATGAAGAAATTTTGAGTAAAAAACTTCCTGAAGATGATTTTTTCTCATCCCGTTATTTTATTACAACGAACGGATTTACTCAAAAAAAAGGAAATCATTATTTGCTAATTCATTTATTTGGACCTGAAGTTCAATTTGCTATTACAGATAACATTACCGTTGGCGGGCTAACCACATGGGTGGGAATGCCTATTGTATTATCTGCAAAATATTCTGCTAAAATAACCGAAAACCTCCATATTGGTGTTGGTGCGTTAGGTGGTTCGTTAAGCTGGGTTAATTTTGAAGCAAATGGAGTGTTGCCTTACGCTGCCATTACTGTTGGAAACTTAAAATACAATCTAACTTTTTCTGGCGGTGGAATTTTTGTTCAAGACCAAAACGATTCTTTTCAATCTGCTTTATTTTCCGTTGCTGGTATGGCAAGATTAGGAAAAAAAGTCTCTTTTATTGTTGATTCTTATGGTTTTAGAGAAACGAATAATAATAATGTTTTTATTATTATGCCAGGAATTCGATTAGGTGACAATAAAAGTGCTTTCCAAATTGGTTTAACTCAAGTGTATTATCATGATGATTTTATTCCTTTTCCTATTCCAACTTTGGGCTGGTTTAAACGATTTTAAAATTACTTGGCTTTAAATATATTCGTTGTATCAATAAGTTATTTCTTTTCATTACATTATTAAGGTGGGTTCTAAATTTTGATGCGAATCAATTTTTAGAACCCACTTTAAATAAAAGAATACTATCTGCCATTTTCTTGTAATTTTACTTGATGAAATTAAGTGTACATCCCTATTTTCTAGAATTTATTCATCCTTTTGCTTTGGCTCATGGTGTTCGGACTGGCACCCAATTGGCATTTGTAAAAATTGAATTGGAGGGAATTGTTGCTTACGGAGAAGCTTCTTTACCTCCTTACCGAAAAGAAACTTTTGATTCGGTAAAAAAATGGGTGGAAAGTCAATACGAAAATGTGGAACAATTCATCACTACCAATCCTTTTGAAAATCCAGACAACATTCCTTTTAGTAGTAAAAACCCTTCGGCTTCGGCTGCTTTGCAAGCAGCGATTTTAAATTGGCACGCCGAATCAAAAAGTAAAAAGTTGACTGATTTCTTTATAAAAACAACTTCAACACCAGAACTTACACTCACGATTACCAAAAATGATTATCCATTTCTTCCCGAAAAATTGAGATTAGTTAAAAATTTTAGTCATTTTAAAATCAAATTAACTGGCTCGTCCGATGATTTAGATTTTGTAAAAGCCGTTCGGAAAAAAACCAACCTTCCTTTTTGCATTGATATCAATCAAGGATATTTCAAAAAAGAAGAAGCAATTCTCCTAATTTCAAATTTAGAAAAGCAACAATGTATATTAATAGAACAACCATTAGGAGATGAAAATCATGAAGGTCATTATTGGTTAAAACAACGTACGCACTTACCCATTATCGCCGATGAATCGATTTGCCTTTTCGAAGATTTAGTACAGTTTCACGAAGCTTATTCGGGAGTAAATATAAAATTGATGAAATGTGGAGGATTATTTCAAGCACAAAAAATGTTACAATTTACCCCTCTAAACAACACCAATTTTATGAAACTTATCGGCTGTATGTCCGAATCATCTTTAGGAGTTGCTATGGCATCAGTGCTTGCTTCTCAATGCAAAATGGCAGATTTAGATGCTCCATACCTTAATAAAAATGATCCTTTTGAAGGGTTTCATATTATCAATGGAAAAATTGAATTGGAAGATAAAATTAGCTTAATAAAATCTGTTTTTCTGTAATGGGCGACAGTAAATCAATGGCTTGAGTTATTTTAGTTACATTTTCGAAAATCAAACTTAATTTATCATTACGTTCTTTCATTCTGCAAACACGAGGGTTCTCTTGAATGTATTTTAATACCTGCGTAAATTTTGCCGATTGGTAATAAGGAGATTCTTGATTGGCAATAAAATAACCGATTAGTTTTTTCTGTTTCAACACCAATTTTTCTAACCCAATTTCTTTGGCAATCCATCTCAAACGAATGGCATTTAGCAAATCTTGTGTGGGTGGAGGTATTTCTCCAAAACGATCTTGCAATTGTTTGGCATACGAAACTAAATTTTCTTCATTGTCTAAGCTGTCAATATCTCGGTAAATAGTTAGCCGTTCTCCAATATTGGTAATGTAATCATCAGGAATTAAAATTTCTAAATCAGTTTCTATTTGGCAATCACGAACAAAGTCTCTACCTTTTAATTCTTCGGCATACAAATCTTTAAATTCTGTTTCTTTCAATTCATCAATAGCTTCTTGCAATATTTTTTGATACATGTCGAAACCAATTTCAGAAATAAAACCACTTTGTTCGGCTCCTAATAAATTTCCTGCACCACGAATATCTAAATCTCGCATGGCAATGTGAAAACCACTTCCTAAATCGGAAAATTGTTCAATAGCAGTTAACCTTTTTCTGGCTTCGGGAGTTAAACTGTGAAGTGGTGGAGCCAACAAATAACAAAAAGCTTTTTTATTGGAACGTCCAACTCTACCTCGCATTTGGTGTAAATCGCTCAACCCAAAATGATTGGCATTATTTATTATTATAGTATTGGCATTAGGAATATCTAACCCAGATTCTATAATGGTTGTAGCTACTAAAACATCGTATTCGCCATCTACAAAGGCCATCATTTTTTGTTCTAATTCATCCCCTTTCATTTGCCCATGTGCTATTAAAACACTTACATCTGGACAAAGACGTTGCACCATTCCAGCAACTTCTTGTATATTTTCTACTCGGTTATTGACAATAAAAACTTGTCCACCACGAGCTGTTTCGTAACTTACTGCATCCCGAATTACCTCTTCGCTAAAAGTTTGTAATTTGGTTGCTATGGGTTGTCGATTGGGAGGTGGTGTGTTGATGTTTGATAAATCTCTTGCTGCCATTAACGAAAACTGCAATGTTCTAGGTATTGGAGTGGCGGTTAAGGTTAATGTGTCCACATTTATTTTGATGGTTTTTAATTTGTCTTTAATTCCTACTCCAAATTTTTGTTCTTCATCAATAATTAATAATCCTAAATCTTTAAACTTTACATCGTTACCAACAATTCGGTGTGTTCCAATTAAAATATCTAATTCACCTTTGGCTAATCGTTGCAATGTTTCTTTTTGTTGCTTTGGTGTTTTAAATCGATTGATGTAATCTACGGTGCAAGGAAAGTCTGCTAACCTTTTTTTAAATGTTTTGTAATGTTGCAATGCCAATATTGTTGTTGGAACTAATACGGCAACTTGCTTACTGTCTGTAACTGCCTTAAATGCTGCACGAATAGCAATTTCTGTTTTCCCAAAACCAACATCTCCACAAATCAATCTATCCATGGGATGAGGTGCTTCCATGTCTTTTTTTACATCCACCGTAGCTTTTAGTTGATCGGGAGTATCTTCATAAATAAAAGAAGCTTCCAACTCATTTTGCAAATAAGTATCGGGCATAAACTGAAAGCCTTTTTTTGCTTTTCGTTGGGCATAGAGTTTAATTAAATCAAAAGCAATGGTTTTAATTTTTGTTTTTGTTTTCTGCTTCGCTTTTTGCCAAACATCAGAACCCAATCGGTTTATTTTAGGAGTTGTTCCGTCCTGACCAACAAACTTGCTTATTTTGTGTAACGAATGAATGTTTACGTACAACAAATCGTTATCGGAGTAAACAATTCGAATGGCTTCTTGCATTTTTCCTAACACATCAATTTTCTCTAAACCTGAGTATCGACCAACACCATGGTCGATGTGTGTGATAAAATCTCCTGGTTTTAAGCTGTTTAATTCTTTTAATGTTAAGGCTTCATTTTTCTTTTTATAACTGCTTTTTAAGTTAAAGCGTTGGTAACGATTAAAAATCTGATGGTCGGTGTAACAGGCTAATTTCTCATCCAAATCCACAAAACCTTCGTGGATAGGCAAAAGAATAGGCTGCATTTGAAATTGTTTTCCTGTATCTTCAAAAATAGTGGTTAATCGCTCAATTTGTTTGCTGCTATCGGCTAAAAGAATGGTCGTAAATTGTCCTTTAAATTTACCTTGTAAATCTTCAAAGAGTAAATCAAAATTTTTATTAAAATTGGGTTGAGGACGTTGGTTGTATTGAACAATCAAATTGGCTTCTAACAAAAATTGTGAACCAAATTCAATCGAATTTTTTTGATGAATGCCTGAGATGAATTCTTGGTGGGTTACGTATAATTCGGCAGGTTTTAAATGTTGTAAAGGAGAGTTAACCAGTTGCTGGTAAACTGCCGCTGCTTTCTCAAAATCCTTTTCAATTTGGTGGATAATTAACTCCATATTTTTTGTCCAAACGATGGTGTTTTTGGGTAAAAAATCTAAAAAGGATTCTCTAGTTTCTTTAAAAAAAGAAGTTTGTACATTCGGTAGGATGGAAATTTTATTGTACTCTCTGATGCTCAGTTGAGTAACTGGGTCAAAACTTCGGATAGACTCTATTTCGTTTCCAAAAAATTCAATTCGGTATGGGTTTTCGTTGGAATAAGAAAACACATCAACAATTCCTCCACGTATAGAAAACTGACCGGGAGCAACCACAAAATCTTCTCGTTCAAAATGATATTCATTTAAAATTTCGTTTAAAAAGTCTAACGGAATTTGTTCGCCAACTTTAACTTTAGTGGTGTTTTTCTCCAACATTTTTTTGGTCACCACCTTTTCAGAAAGTGCTTCGGGGTAAGTAACAATAAAAATACTACTACTTCTTTTGGTAAGTGCATTCAACACCTCAGCACGATGTAAAATATTCGAATTATCGGTATCTTCTAGTTGATATACATTTCGGTACGAATTCGGAAAAAACAACACATTTTCCTCTCCTACAATTTTTTCTAAATCGTTTAAAAAGTACGCAGCTTCTTCTTTATCATTTAAAATAAAAAGTTGACTTAGGAGTAAGTTTTGAAATATTCCGTTGGCAATAAACGATGCGGAAGAACCCACCAATCCCTTTAAATGAATGTTGGAGAATTCATTTTGAGTAAATTGTTGGCAAATTTGTTTTGTTTTTTCTGAGCTAGAAAAAACTGCTTTCAACTCAATCGCTTTCATGAAGGTGTAAAATTAAGATAACACATTGAGGAAATTAGTTTTTAGCAATAAATTTTGTCAGTTTGAGTAATCCGTCAGTTGATGGATTGTATTGAAAACAGAAAAATTTGTTCTCGATACATTTTTGTGAAAGTTTATTAAACTTAATCGAGAATTTTCCAATACAAAAACACTCAAACGGACACTGTTGTTAATTTCATTCTAAACATTAAGGAATCAATTATTATTTATACCTTCGTTTATTATGAATAAAATAGCACTGCTTTTACTTTTCTTTACCATCAACTTTACTTCTTTTTGTCAAACCATCAAAGAGGAAAAAGTAAAAACTCGAAAATTAACTTACAACGATTTTGTAAGTGATTATTCCATCAACGACACTTCTGCGGTAATTATTGATATTTTTTTTGATAAAAAAGACAATGCTGGTTTTGGGGAAATGTCATTTTTACCCATTACGGTTGTGCTGGCTGCTATTCCACAAACAAGAATGATAGGAATAGGAACTACGTTGGTTAGTTTACCCTTATTTTTACATGGAAGTTATACGTTGCTGAAATACCGCAACAAAAAATTGTACACCGTTTTAGTTGATTACAAAAAAACCAAAACTTTGCCCAAATGGGTGCGACGAAAAGCGAATAAGTTGTTGGATTATTACGATACCATGCAACCGGAAGATTAACTTTTACTCTTTATGTTGTTTCTTTTTCATCAAGGGGAAAGAAAAAAATTAAAAAGTTTTTCTTCTTTCTTTTTTCTACCGCAAAAAAGAAACAAAAACCCACCACGAAAACCAACCCCAATTTTCGTTTTACGCAAATGCCACCGCTACTTAGCTACAAAAATTACGGTTCGCTCTTTTCGTGGACAGCCCACACACTTTTGTACAGTATTTTATAGGTAAGAGTGCTTTGTTTGCTAAAGCTACTACTATTTTTTTCTAATTTATACTCCTACTTTTGTTACTAATAAAAGTATGCTGTTGGTTTGAATAGTATCTTTCGGTAAAAATCAACCCTTTTTAAGTTATTTATTTTTAACTTAGTTCTTTAAAGCTACGTATGAACAAACCAATTTTACTTTTCGCATTCCTTTTTTTAAACTCGGCTTTATTTTGCCAAACAACCAGCGTGGAGAAAATTAACTATAGAAAATTAACGTATTCCGATTTTACAAAAATAGCAGTCAACGATACTTCTATTGCAGTGATTGATTTATTTTTTAGCAAAAAAGAAAATGCGATGTATAACCAAATGTCGTTATTGCCTCTTTCGATTGTTTTATTTGCCATACCACCATCCAGATTAATTGGAGTGGGAAC
>PFUQ01000233.1 GCA_002790175.1 Flavobacteriales bacterium CG_4_9_14_3_um_filter_32_8 | reverse complement strand
CGATGAGCTACCAACTGCTCTACCCCGCGATATATTTTTAGGACTATCACAAATCCTTTTTCTTCTTCATTTTTTACTCGAACGGACGTCCGTCAACTGACGGATATGAGCCCGATGAGCTACCAACTGCTCTACCCCGCGATATATTTTCAAAAGAACTGTTATCGTTATTGGGCTGCAAATATAATATTTTGTTTCTTTGTATCATAAATTAATCTAATAAATAATGCATAAAGCTGGCTTTGTAAATATAATTGGTAGTCCAAACGTAGGAAAATCAACACTCATGAACGTTTTAGTTGGTGAAAGATTGTCGATTATTACGGCTAAAGCACAAACTACACGTCATCGTATTTTAGGTATTGTTAATGATGAGGAACATCAAATTGTTTTTTCTGACACACCTGGCATTATTGATCCTGCCTATAAAATGCACGAAGGAATGATGAACTTTGTGAATTCAGCCATATCCGATGCTGACGTTATTTTATTGATGGTGGAGGTGAAAGAAAAAGAATTTAAAGACAAAGAAATCTTTGAAAAACTAAAAAAAACGACTACTCCAATTCTTTTATTAATCAACAAAATTGATGAAATAGACCAAGGCATTTTAGAAGATAAAGTCAATTATTGGAAAGAACAACTTCCTCAAGCAAAAATATTCCCCATTTCTGCTCTTCATAATTTTAATGTAGAGCAAGTGGTTTTAGAAATAAAAGCGTTGTTACCAGAATCTCCTCCTTTTTATGATAAAGACACGATGACTGATCGACCTGAGAAGTTTTTTGTTTCAGAAATTATCAGAGAAAAAATCCTCATGAACTACAAAAAAGAAATTCCATATTCTTGCGAAGTAGAAATTGAAGAATTTAGAGAAGAACCAAATATCATCAGAATTAGGGCAATAATAATGGTGATAAGAGATTCACAAAAAGGTATTATTATTGGACATCAAGGTAAAGAATTAAAAAAAATAGGAACTTTGGCTCGAAAAGACATAGAAATTTTCTTAGATAAAAAAGTGTTTTTAGAACTTTATGTGAAAGTAAATAAAGATTGGCGAAATAATGAAGCCCAATTAAAACGATTTGGTTATTTAAATAGATAATTTAGCAGATAAGATGGGAAATATAGTAGCAGTAGTAGGAAGACCAAACGTAGGAAAATCAACCTTGTTTAACCGATTAACAGAATCGAGAAGTGCAATAGTAGATGAGGCTAGTGGTGTTACACGCGACAGGCATTATGGAAAAGTGGATTGGAATGGGAAAAATTTCACTTTAATTGATACTGGTGGCTATGTAAAAGGTTCGAAAGATATTTTTGAAGCTGAAATAAGAAAACAAGTTGTTATTGCGATTGAGGAGTGTGATCTTATACTTTTTGTTGTTGATGTTACATCAGGAATCACAGACCTAGACCAAACTGTAGCCAACCTTCTTAGACGTTCCAATAAAAAAATTATTCTTGTTTCTAACAAAGTAGATAACAATGCAAGGATAGCAGATTCGAGTATTTTTTATGGTTTAGGCATTTCTGATGAAATTTTTAATATTTCTTCTGTTAGTGGAAGCGGAACTGGTGAGTTATTAGATGAAGTAGTTAAAAATTTAAAAGACAAAAAAGAAAACGAGGATGATGAAGGAATTCCACGATTGGCAATAGTGGGCAGGCCAAATGTTGGAAAATCTTCTTTACTAAATGCTTTAATTGGAATTGATAGGAATATTGTAACTGATATTGCTGGTACAACTAGAGATTCCATTACCACCAAATTTAATGCTTTTGGTTTTGACTTAAAATTAATTGATACTGCTGGAATAAGGAAAAAGGGGAAAATTAATGAGGATGTAGAATTTTACTCCATTATGAGAGCTGTAAGATCTATTGAAAATTCTGATGTGTGTATCTTGATAATTGAAGCTACCGAAGGAATTATGGCACAAGACATGAACATTTTTCAGTTAGCCATTAGTAATAATAAAGGAATCGTAATTTTAGTAAACAAGTGGGATTTAGTAGAAAAAGAAACGAATACAGCAAAAATTTATGAGGAACAGATTAGAAGAAAATTAGCTCCTTTTACAGATGTTCCTATTGTATTTACCTCGGTAATCAATAAACAAAGAATCCACAAAGCATTAGAAGAAGTTGTTCGAGTTTATGAAAATCGAAATCGAAAAATTTCTACATCACAATTAAATGATGTAATGTTGGCAATTATCAATCAATATCCACCTCCTGCATTAAAAGGAAAGTGGATAAAAATTAAATTTATCACCCAACTTCCAACACATGCACCTTGTTTTGCATTTTTTTGTAACTTGCCGCAGTATGTAAAAGATCCATATAAACGATTTTTAGAAAACAAATTGCGAGAAAATTTTGATTTTGCTGGTGTGCCGATACAAATTTTTATGAGAAAAAAATAAATGTCATGATAAAACATTATTTAATAGCCATTGCCTTTCTAATGTTTACTTCAATAGAAATATTTGGGCAAAACGACAGTGTTAACATTAAACAACCAGAGCTTGATTCTGGAACAATTGAAAATCAGTTTGATTACATTCTTACAAAATCTTCATCATTTAAAGAATTTCGATTAATCAGAAAAACTTCTTTATTAAAAGTGCGAGATCATGTAATCGATTCATTAAAAATAATTCGAAAAGAATTGGTTTCGACCAGTCAATCCACACCAGAATTTAAACTAAAAATAAATGCTTTAGAAAAAGAAGTTGCTGAACTAAAAAAAGGAAATCAAAATACTACTGATAGTATTAATGAGAATATCAATACTATCAGTCTTTTTGGTATTAACATCAATAAATCTTATTATAATATTATTTTTTGTAGTATTATCATCGTGCTATTACTATTACTAATCATCATCATTAGTAGGTTTAAGCGTTACCAATCTAAAACAAGTAAAATAAATGAAGATATAGTTCAACTAGAAAGTGAATTTGAATCTTATCGAAAAAATTCATTGAAAAAAGAGCAGGAAATAATGCGAAAATTACAAGATGAGATTAATAAAAATTCTCATTAATTTATCGCTTTAGAACATCCTTTAATAAAAAAATGCACTCAAGAAATTTCTCGAGAGCATTTTAATTATTAACTACAATTTGTGTTATTGAACTATTAATTTTTGAACTTTTATATTATTATCTGCATTAAATTCTATAAAATAAATACCTGATGCTAATTTTCTTTCTTCATCTATTTTTAGCGTGTATTTACCTGCATTAAAAGATTGACCATTCACCACATTTGTTACTTCTTGCCCTACCGCATTTCTAACACTAATTTTTAACAGATTAACATCTTTTATCAGATTAAAAGAAATTTGAGCACTTGAATTAGTTGGATTAGGAAATACACTAAAACTTCCAAAAGTATTTGAATAATCGTTTATTCCAACTAATCCACCAATATTGATGTCATCAATATAAATATCATTTCCTCCACCAGATGTAAATGCAAACTTAAACCTCACATTGGTTGAGGTTCCAATAGAGGATAAACTAACAGTTCTTAATACCCATTCGGTAGATATAGGAACAAATTCATTAGTATGAGTAGGAGCTGTAGTTAAACTTGTAGCTGTTAAAGGAAGTTTTAACAGCCAAGTTGCTCCACAATCAGTTGAATAATAAACTAAAAGTTTATCAGTATCTCCTGATGTTTTTTTGGCGAATGCTTGTTTAAAAGTCATTGTTTTTGTGGTAGCTGTAGAAATATCGTAAGAAGGACTAATTAATTCATCTACCTCACCATCTGATGTGGTGGAATAATTTCGAATTCTAACTGATCTTGTTCCTGTTGTAGCTGCAGCAGTAGTATTCGCCCATGTTTGTCCAGATGTTGGAGTTGCATCAATCATCCAATCATTATTAAATTGTGTTGTGTTTTCATAGCCATCGATAATTGGTCCAACATAATCAGCAGTTAGAGAACTCACTGTGATAATATTTGTTTTTGTTAGTAAACCAGAGCCTGCAACGGTAGATGGTTGATGAGTTACACTATAAACTCCAGCCGTATTATAGGTAATTGTAGGATTTGCAACTGATGAAGTAGAAGGTGTCCCTCCAGTAAAGGTCCAATTCCAAGCAGTGGGTATCGCATTGTAAGAATCATCAGTAAAAGTAACTGAAGCTCCTTCGCAAATAAATTCTTTATTATAAGAAAATAAAGCAACAGGTGCGCAAGTAACTGCTCCATAAGGATTATTCGTTCCAGTAGCAATTAAATTGGCGGATGACCATAAATTATTACGTGTACCTATACTGGAATTTAAGGCAGAATGCATTCTACTTTTTTGCCCATTGGTAAACATTCGTTCACAAAATGAATATTCCATATAATTTTGAACGTTGTCTAAACTACTACAAGAAACAGCAGAAGTATTACAAGTAGTATTTCCAATTGTATTGGGTGTATCCGAAACGCCATCATCACCACTACAATTTCCAGCTAATCCAGGATCGTTAGAATTTCCCCAACAGTGAGGCAAATTCAAATAATGACCTACTTCGTGAGTTACTGAGTTTCCTAATTGAGCAGAACGAATAACAACTCCTTCAGCACTTCCACTAGGTGCATATCCAGGATAGTAAGAATAGCCTCCAGCGCCACTCGATAATGTTTCTACAACCCATATTTGTAAATATTTTTGTGTACCTGATGCATTCCAATTCACTAAACTTTTCACACCCTCACCTGCTGCATAAGTTTGAGTAGAAACTGTTCTAGTAATACCTTCGGTACAATTTCCATTAGGATCTTTATGTGCCAATCTAAATTGTATTTCACAATCAGCAGCAATTCCAGTAAAAGCTGAAACTACTTGACTAATGTCTGCATTTAATTTTTGAAAATCTTCGTTTAAATTAGCAATAGAGGCTTCAATTGTTGCTTTTGAAACATTTTCTGGTCCATTGTTATGAATAATGTGATAAACCACAGGAATGGTATAACTAATTACACCCATTTTACTAGCATCATGATTTTTTTCATATTCTTTTGCTAGTCTATTTTGTTCATCCATTATATATTGAATCAATGGGTTCTCTGCTAATCTTTGATTATTAATAACAGCTGTTCCACAATAAATTCTATCGGGTTCACTTAAATCAACCTGAGAGAATGCATTAACAGAAAAAAGTGCAAGCAATGTTGTGGAAAATAAAAGTTTGATTGTTTTACGCATAATTTTATATTTTATTTGTTTGTATTTGTGAGACTTCGTGTTCATAAAAAATTAGTTTTAGTTAAGTCTTATGCTCCTCAAATTTAATTAAAATATTTTAATTCATACATGTAATTACATATTCGGTTGAAGATTAGGTGTTTTTGTGATAAAATCAAAAAAAAAGTACCGAATTAATTCGGTACTTTAGGTTAATCATAATAGTGGAAGTTGTTATTGAATTATTAATTTTTTTGTTTTACTGTTTTTATCAGCGTTAAATTCAACAAAATAAATACCTGATGCTAATTTTCTTTCTTCATCGATTTTCAGAGTATATTTTCCAGAATTGAATGATTGTCCATTTACAACTTCGGTAACAACTTGACCAAGAGTATTTCTAATCTTGATACTAAGATTTTTTACATCTTTTATTAAATTGAATGAAATTTGAGCATTCGAATGAGTTGGATTTGGATAGACATAAAAACTTCCAATATTATCAAAGAATTCATCAACACCAACAGCTCCTCCAATATTAATATCATCCAAATAGATGTTATTTCCACCTGCAGATTCAAATTGAAATTTCAATCGAATGTTTGTTGAAGCACCTAAAGAAGTAAAATCAATAGTTTTTTCTACCCATTGTGATGAATTGGGAATAAAGGGGGTTGTTTGATCTGGAGCAGTTTTTAAATTACCTGTAGTAATAGGCATCTTAAGTATCCATGTACCACCACAATTTAAAGAATAATAAACCATTAATCGATCTGTATTTCCTGCTATTTTTTTAGCAAATGCGACTTTAAATTTAACCAATTTATTAGCTGATGCAGATAAATCATAAGAAGGGCTAACAATATAATCTACATCAGAACTACTAGAAGGCACACTATAATTATTTATTCTGATTGAATGAGTTCCAGTTGCTGCCGCTAAAGTAGTATTTTCCCAATTATATGCATCTGAACCATTCCCGAGTATCCAATCATTATTAAATTGAGTAGTATTTTCGAAGCCATCAATGATTGGTCCTACATAATCTGCTGTTAATGAACTAACTGTTATGATATTGGTTTTTGTAATGACATCACTTCCAGCAGAGGTGGATGGTTGGTGAGTTACACTATATGTTCCTGCAGTGTTATAAGTTATTGTTGGATTTGCAACAGATGAAGAAGATGGTGTTCCTCCTATAAAAGTCCAATTCCAAGCAGTAGGTATAGCATTATAGGATTCATCAGTAAAAGTAACTGAAGATCCTTCACAAATAAATTCTTTATCGTAAGTAAAATCTGCAATTGGTGCACAGGTAACTGGTCCATAAGGGTCTGCTGTTCCTGTAAATGAAAGATTGGCGGGAGTTGTTAATTGTTTTAATCCTGTACTTGTGCTTGTTGAATTCAAATAAGTATTCATTCGAGTTTTTTGATCTTGACTAAACATATTCTGACAGGCATCATAACTCATGTAATTTTCTATTTGATCTTCCATGTTAGTACTTGCCCATGGGTCTGGTCCATTGGCATCAGTATTACAAGTATTTTGTGTTGTAAGGCAACCATAAGTAGCAACATCTACTGGCGGTGTATCACAACAGTTATCTCCAGCCGAAGCACAACTACTTCCTGAACAACCGCCTTGAAATGTATGGTACAACCCCATACAATGACCTACTTCATGAGATAAAGTTCTATCAGTTCTACTTACATAATTATATCTAACAACAACACCATAAGTGGCATTAATTCCAGAAGCTGGAAATTGTGCATAGCCCAAGATGATGGAAGGAGGATTATCTCCTGCAAAGGATAATACTGTCCAAATATTAAAATATTTTTTACTATTCCAATAACTAACCGATTTTACATTGTCATCAGCATTTTCGGCTAAAGGAGATTCAACCCTTACTATTCCTTCGGTGCAATTTCCATTAGGATCAAGGTGTGCAAGCCTAAATTCTACCTGAACATCTGCTGCATAAGGAGCAAATTGTGGTCTTGTATTTACTGCATCCGCATTTAATCGTTGATAATCTTCGTTTAAAGTAAGCATTTGATCATCAATATCTGCTTTAGAAACATAACCATTGCCATTGTAGGAAACAACATGCCAAACCACTGGAATAATAAAATTAATGGTTTTTTTATCATTTGTGCTTGCTTTAATTTCTTCGCGATGATCTAAAATATATTGTTCTATTAATTCATTTTGGATTAATAATGCTGGGTTTTGATTGTATTTTTCTTGCATGTATTGGTCGGTTCTGCACCAATTACCAGTTTTTATATTTTGAGCATAAGTGTTTGCTGAAATGACAAACAATACAATCATTATTAAAGATAGTCGAATAGATTTCATAAGTCGTGTTTATGTTATGTTAGTTGTATCAAATATAGTTATTATAATTAAATATTAAACAATTATTTGATTAACGGTAAATATTAACGTTAAATGGATAAAAAATACTATAATGCTTTTTTGTCTTATTGTATTCGTTCATTAACCTAATGCTTGTTGTAAATCTGCTATTAAATCCTCAACATCTTCAACACCAACGCTTAATCGAATTAAGGAGTCTACTACTCCTGTTTTCTCTCTTTCTGCTTTTGGAATTGCAGCATGAGTCATTGTTGCTGGATGTCCAATTAATGATTCTACGCCTCCCAAAGATTCTGCTAATGAAAATATTGCTACCTTTTTAACCACATTTAATGCGTCTTGCAATTGATTTCCTTTTAATGTAAATGAAATCATTCCTCCAAAACCTCGCATTTGCTTTTTAGCAATATCGTGGTTGGGATGATTCTCAAACCCAGGCCAATAAACTTTATCAACTTCAGGGTGATTTCTTAAAAAATGGGCAACTTCTTTTCCATTTTCACAATGTCGTTGAACTCTTAAATGAAGTGTTTTAATTCCTCTTAACACTAAAAAAGCATCTTGTGGACCGCAAACGGCACCGCTACTGTTTTGAATTCGATACATTTCTTTAGCTATTTTTTCATCATTTACAATTAAAGCACCCATCACCACATCCGAATGACCTCCTAAAAATTTAGTAACAGAATGCATGACAATATCAGCACCTAAATCTAAAGGATTTTGTAAGTAAGGCGAAGCAAAAGTATTATCTACAGCCAACCAAATGTTGTTGCTTTTTGCAATTTTGCTTACAGCCTCAATATCAATAATATTCATCATTGGATTGGTTGGGGTTTCTACCCAAATCAATTTGGTACGACTATTAATTTTTTCTTTAATAGCATCGGTATTGTGCATTGGAACAAAATGGAATTTAATGCCATATTTCTCAAAAATGGTAGTAAAAAGCCGATATGAACCACCATATAAATCGTTGGTAGAAATCACTTCATCACCAGGATTTAACATTTTTATTACACAATCCATTGCTGCTAAACCAGAGCCAAAACAAGCTCCAAATTTACCATTTTCGATGGCTGCTAAATTTTTCTCTAACGCATGTCTTGTAGGATTTAAAGTTCTCGAATATTCATACCCTTTATGATTTCCAACTCCTTCTTGCACATAAGTTGAAGTTTGATATATTGGAGTCATTATTGCTCCAGTTGCAGAATCTGGTTCTAATCCTGCATGTATTGCTTTTGTTGCAAATTTCATTTTGTATTTATTGCTCATTTTATACTAATTTTGGCTCCAAAGGTAATTATTATCTAAAACGAATTAGTGAAAAACTAATAAATTTGACTTGTATATTTATTCTAAGTATCTTTGCCTTAATTATTATTTTTTGGTAGCGTAATTTTTTACTAAATATCCTATTATCGTGTATCTCGAAACCTATTAACATTTTATTCAATGAAATCTGTTTTCTCTTTTTGTTCCATGTTATTTTTGTTTTTCTCAGCAAGCTTTGCTCAACAACTAACCAATAACAACCCCATTAAAACTATTTATTATTATAGCTTTAATGCTGTAATGGATGCATCAATAATTGATGAAATGGAAAAAGAAGTTCAGTTATTAACTAGTGTTATAGAAGTTAAAATTAAATATAAGCCAGAAAATAAAACCGCACAATTAATCGTGCTTGTAAAGGAAAGAAGAAGAAATTCAGAAGGCGACCTACTTTTTCAACCAACTGATTTAAAACATATTATCTCTGCTCATGGATTTTTACCAAATGAGTTGACCACAGAAGTTTTGTTAGATTAAATTAATCAACTATTATCCATGAGAATTTTATATCCACTACTAACTATTTTATCTTTATTTAGCTTTAAGATTAATTTGGCACAGGCTGATAATTGTTCTGCTGCTACACCTATTGGGGTAACTATAAATTGTCCAAGTCCAACCAATGGAACAACAATCGGTGCATCACAAAATATTGCTGGCTGTGTTGGTAATGCTGATGATGATGTGTGGTATCAATTTGTTGCTACCAGTACTTCTCATCAAATTGTTGTAGTACCAAGTGCATCAATGGATCCTGTGGTACAATTATTTTCTGGTTTATGTTCCTCTTTAATTACTTTATCTTGTATGGATGCAACATTTACAGGACAAAACGAAGTAATTAACGCAACTGGATTGTCTATTGGTGCAACTTATAGAATTAGAGTCTATCATTATGGCGTTGGTTCTGGTTCTGGAACTTTTACGATTTGTGTTACCAACCCTCCACCTGCACCAAGTAACAACAATTGTGCTGCAGCAACTAATTTATTAATTAATACCAGTTGTGTCAATACAGCTTCCACTTCTGCTGGTGCGACCCAATCTATGCTTGGATGTGCTGGTAATGCAGATGATGATGTATGGTTTAGTTTTACTGCTGTAAATACAACAGCCACAATAACTGTTGACCCATCTTCATTAATGGATCCTGTGCTTGAGGTATTTTCTGGGACTTGTAGTACGTTAAACTCTTTGCAATGTGAAGATGTTGCTTTTACCAATGGAAACGAATCCATTAATATGGTAGGTTTAACTCCTGGAAGCACTTATTTTATTCGTGTTTATGATTATTATGGAGGAGGAGGTTATCCTTTTGATATTTGCATCACTGGACCATCTGCTTCTGCAACACCAACAAATGATGAACCTTGTAATGCAATTGCACTACCAGCTGTTACCTCCGATTGTAATTTTTTGCAATTCTCAACAGTTGGAGCAACAGCCTCAATGGGAGCTCCAACCCCTTCAGCTTGTGTGGGTGGTGGTGCTCCTCAGCAAGGTGGTTTTAGTGCAGGAAGTGCCGATATTTGGTTTAGTGTTATTGCTCCAGCAAATGGACAAATTACGATTACTACAGAGCCAAATTATGGAATTAATGATGGTGTTATGGCATTATATAGTGGAACTTGTGGGACTCTAACTCAAATTGCATGTTCTGATGATAACAATTACCCAGGAACATCTAATGATTTTAAACCTTTTATTTCTCAAACTGGATTAATTTCTGGAACAACTTACTACATTCGTTATTGGGGTTTTGGAACAACTTCTGGAAATTTCGGCTTTTGTGTTTCTTCCCCTATAAATGATTTTTGCTCTACGGCACTATATATATGTGATTTGAATGGATATAGTGGTTCAACTAGTGCTGCTTACACTCCAGACAGACCTTGTAACATGAGAGGAGATGCAGAACAAAACAATCCTCCCACTTACACCTACACCCCAGGTACAAATACAGGAGGAATTTTTGGACAAGCAGGACCTTGGGGAACAGGCTCTTCAGCTTTTGATGTTCAAATTAACAACAACTCCTGGATACGTTTTACTGCAGGAAATACCACCGCAATATTAAATGTTGCCATAGGCGATTGTTGGATAGGAAATTATCCTTCGGGTGGAATTCAAATGCAAATTTTTGAAGCTGCCACGAGTTGCTGTAATTTTACCCCTGTTTCGAATTTTGAAGAAAGTTCTACTGGATTTACAATAACCGCTAACAATTTAATTATTGGTAACGATTACTTTTTGATGATTGATGGTTTTGCTGGAGACATTTGTAATTATACCATTACCGCCAATTCAGGTATTCTTTTCCCAGATATTGTTACGCTAAAACCATCTCTTTGTTTTGGAGATTCCACTACGCTTTATGGCCCCGCTTTATCTTCCTCTTACTTGTGGATGCCTGGAGGAGAAACTACACAAAATATCACCGTAACTCCATCAACGACAACTACATACACATTAACAGTTGAGGGTGTTTGCGGCAATAAACAAACTCTTACTAAAACAATTACTGTTAATCCTCCACCAACAGTTTTAATCAACAATGGAAATCCAGTAGCCGTATGTAATGGTTCAACTGCAACTCTTACTGCTTCTGGAGCAAGCACTTATGTTTGGGATTCAGGTAGTACAAGTAATCCAATTAATGTAACTCCTGCTATTCCTACCAGTTATTATGTTGTTGGAACAGACATCAATGGATGTGTTGGTGCTGATACCGTTACTGTTCAACTCGTTGCTAACCCAACTGCAAATATTACTGCAAACTCCACTTCCATTTGTAATGGAGACAACCTCACATTACAGGCAACAGGTGGAGGAACATATACTTGGAATGATAATTCAACATTAGATTCATTAGTGGTAAATCCTACAGCAAATACCATTTATTCTGTTATTGTTGATGTTGGTGGATGTTTAGATACTGCCAATTTCCCTGTTACGGTTAATCCTTTACCATCTATAACTATTAGTGGAAACAATCCTATTTGTATCGGTAATGCTGATACCCTAATTGCTTCTGGTGGAGTTTCGTACAATTGGAATACAGGAAGTTTGGTGAATTCCACCATCGTTTCCCCAACTTCAACTTCAACTTATAGCGTTGTTGTTACAGATGTTAATGGATGTATTGATTCCTCTACAACTAGCGTTGTGGTTAATCCTTTACCAATCATCAATATTTTAGGAAATAATATCATTTGCCAAGGTGGATCTACTACATTAACTGCTACAGGTGGAAATTCGTATGTATGGAACAATGGAAGTGTTTTATCAAGTATTTCTGTTTCACCAATAGCAGACACTACTTATTTGGTTACCGGAACAAATGCTAATGGCTGTTCGGATACATCTAGCATTTATATTCAAGTTGTTGCCAACCCAACTGCTTCGATTAATGGAATTAATACCGTTTGTTATGGTAACTCAACAACATTAACTGCATCTGGTGGCGGAACTTATTTATGGAACAATGGAAATACTTCAGCTTCAATCAATGTAACTCCAACAAATAATACCACCTATAGTGTGGTTGTTGATTTAGGAGGATGTAAAGATTCTACAACTCAATTAGTAACTGTAAACCCTTTGCCAATAGTAACGATTACTGGTAACGACACCATTTGTGATGGACAATCAGCCACATTAACAGCTACTGGAGGTGGTTCTTATCTATGGAATACAGGAAGTTCTACTAATTCAATTGTTGTATCACCTACTAATAATTCAACTTATACTGTTGTAGTTACCGATGCTAACACTTGTGTCGATTCATCAACAATAAATGTTATCGTAAATACAAATCCGATAGCCTTAATTTCGGGTTCAACCATTATTTGCCAAGGTAATGCTACTTCACTTTTAGCTAGTGGCGGTTCTTCTTATAGTTGGAGTACTGGAGCAACAACCTCTTTAATAAGTGTTTCTCCATTGATTAACACCAACTACTCTGTTGCTGTAACGAATGGAAATGGATGTATTGATTCTACCAGTGTTTTGATACAAGTAGTTCCCAACCCAACTGCAACCATCACTGGAAACGACTCCATTTGTTTTGGAACTGCTACAACTTTAACAGCAACTGGAGGTGGAACTTACCAATGGAGCAATGGGGCGGCAACTTCTTCCATTAACATTTCTCCAGCTGTAACAACTAATTATTCGGTTATTGTAAATGTTGGGGGATGTGTTGATACTGCTTATCACAACATTACCGTAAACCCTTTACCAATCATCACTATTTCTGGAAACGATACCATTTGCAATGGCGAATCAACTACTTTGTTGGCAACGGGCGGTGGTTCTTACCTATGGGATAATGGAAGCGTATTAGATTCAATTAATATCAACCCAAGTTCAACTTCAACTTATCAAGTTATTGTTACAAATACCAACAATTGTGTAGATAGTGCTAACTATACTGTAGTTGTTAATCCTTTACCTATCATTACTATTAATGGGAATACAACTATTTGTGAAGGATTATCAACTAATTTAACGGCAATAGGTGCTAACAACTATATTTGGAATACCTCTGCAACCACTTCATCAATCAATGTTTCTCCCATTATCACCACCAGCTTTTCTGTTGTAGGAATAGATAATAATGGTTGTTTAGATTCATCTCAAGTTACGGTTACTGTTTTACCACAACCAATAGCATTGATTGCTGGAACTAACACCATTTGTTTTGGAGAATCAACCACGTTAAGTGCTTCAGGTGGAAATTCTTTTATTTGGAGCACTTCCGATACTACTGCGAATATTACAGTAATGCCAAACGATACTACAACCTATACTGTTATTGTAAATAGTAATGGTTGTTTAGATAGTACTAACTATACAATTGCTGTAACCCCCTTACCAATTATCACTGCATATAATGATACTAATATTATTTTAGGACAAAGTGCCACCATTTTTGCACAAGGTGTTGGTCCTTTTAATTGGTTACCACCAACAGGATTATCTTGTTCAACATGTGTTAATCCAATCGCTACTCCCAACGAAACAACCACTTATTGTGTTTCTACTACCGAAAATGAGTGTATCAACTCCAGTTGTGTAACAATTTATGTAGATCAAATATGTGGAGATTTATTTGTTCCTAATTCATTTTCTCCAAATGGAGATGGAAATAACGATTGTCTAAAAGTGTATAATAATTGTTTAGAAAAAGTTTTATTTAGAGTATATTCTAGATGGGGAGAATTAATTTATGAATCTAACGATGTTGGAGGTTGCTGGGATGGAACAAATAAAGGAAGTGATTTAAATACTGGTGTTTATACCTTTACAGTTGAAGCCACATTAGTAAATGGAGAAGAAGTTGGTTTAAAAGGAAATGTAACCTTATTCAAATAAAATATGAAACTAAAACATAACTTTATTCTCATCCTAATTTTCCTTACATTACCCAAAATGTATGCACAAGATATTCATTTGGCACAAACCAACATGACTCCTTTGTTGGTTAATCCAGCCAATGCAGGTGCAGAATATACGATGAGAGGAATTTTAAATTACCGAACTCAATGGGGAAGTATCAGCGAACCTTATGTAACAATGATGGCGGCTGTAGATATGAATTTAAAAAACCCAACAACTCGTACTAATAATTTTGGATATTTTGCTGGCGGAATTTATATGTTTAATGATAAGGCGGGTGCTTCTCTCATGAAAACTACTCAAGTAAATTTAAGCATTGCTTATCATGTAAATTTGAATGCTAAAAATACCTTAGGTTTAGGTATTCAAGGAGGATATTTTCAACGCTCTGCTAATATTGATAACTTAACTTGGGGAAATCAATTTGATGGATACGAATACAATCAGGCTTTTGAAACTGGTGAAGGAAGCGAATTTAATGGCTTTTCTTTTGGTGCCACCGACTACACTTCAGGTTTAGTTTGGACGTATCGAAATAATGAGAAATATCTTTCTGGAAATAACTTGTTATTAACTAGTGGAGTTTCACTCCATCATCTTACTAAACCCGATTTTGAAACTCAAAGTTTAGTACCAGATCAATTGCATTATCGTTTTATTTGGCATGGAAATGCTATTGTTGGACTAAATCCTAGATTTTCCATTTTACCTTATTTATATTATTCCCAACAAGGTTCTATTAATGAAATATTTTTTGGTTCTGATGTTTTATACATGCTTAAACAAGCATCAAAATACACGAAAAACAATAAAGGAATGGCAATTGGTGGAGGTGCTTTTTACCGATGGAATGATGCTGTAATTTTAGCTTTAATCATGCAATATGATAACTATACTTTTGGTTTTAGTTACGACATCAATACCTCCTCATTAAGTAATGCGACCAATAAAAATGGTGCTTATGAATTTTCGTTGCGTTATGTTTATCCCAATCCTTTTGGAGGAATTAAAAGTACAGCTCGGTTTAAATAGTAACAATAACATCCAACAAACATATAATATTGTTTGTTTAATCGGTATAAGTTCTAAAAATCTTTAGTTATAAAAAAGTCCATCAAATGATGGGCTTTTTTATCTTTTATATTTCACAATTGATTAGGTGTCAATTTTTGCATATTTAGCATTATCCTCAATAAATTGTCTTCGAGGGGGAACATCATCACCCATCAACATAGAGAAAGTATGATCGGCAGAAGCAGCACTATCGATGGTAATTTGTCGTAAAGTTCTAAATTCAGGATTCATGGTGGTTGACCATAATTGTTCTGCATTCATTTCTCCCAAACCTTTGTATCGTTGAACATGAACGCTAGCTTCTTTTCCTGCACCTAATTCACTAACATTTCTTTCTCTATCTTCTTCGCTCCAACAATAACGTTGTTCTTTCCCTTTTTTCACCAAATAAAGTGGAGGTGTTGCAATAAAAATATGTCCTTTTTCAACCAATTCGTACATGTAACGAAAGAAGAAAGTTAAAATCAAAGTTTCAATGTGAGAACCGTCCACATCAGCATCACACATAATTATTATTTTATGATACCTAAGTTTTTCGACATTCAAAGCACGTTCATCTTCATCAGTACCAATTCTAACTCCTAAAGCGGTATAAATATTTTTTATCTCCTCATTTTCAAAAATTTTGTGAGTCATGGCTTTTTCCACATTCAAAATTTTACCTCTCAACGGCATAATGGCTTGAAACTCACGGTCTCGACCTTGTTTTGCTGTTCCACCCGCAGAATCTCCCTCTACTAAATAAATTTCACATAAGGAAGGATCTTTAGAAGCACAATCTGACAGTTTACCAGGCAATCCTGATCCTGTTAGCACATTCTTTCGTTGCACCATTTCTCGTGCTTTACGAGCTGCATGACGAGCTGTTGCAGCTAAAATTACTTTTTGAACAATAATTCTTGCATCTGTAGGATGTTCTTCTAAATAATTTTCGAGCATTTCACTCACTGCTTGACTGACAGGAGCTGTTACTTCTCTATTTCCTAATTTGGTTTTAGTTTGTCCTTCAAATTGTGGCTCTTGTACTTTTACAGAAACAATGGCAGTAAGTCCTTCTCTAAAATCATCTCCAGAAATCTCAAATTTTAACTTATCCAACATACCAGATGCATCAGCATATTTTTTAAGTGTATTGGTTAATCCTCTTCTAAATCCCGAAAGATGAGTTCCTCCCTCATGAGTATTGATGTTATTTACATAAGCATGTATGTTTTCAGCATAAGAAGTATTGTAAATCATAGCAACCTCAACAGGAATACCACCTTTTTCACTTTCCATACTTATTACATCACTAATTAATGGTTCTCTTGTTTCATCGATGTAACGCACAAATTCAGGAAGACCTATATCAGAATGAAAAATCTCTTTTTTAAATTCCCCATTATCTTCTTTCTCCCGTTTATCAGTCATGGTAATCGTAATCCCTTTGTTTAGATACGACAACTCTCTCATTCTATTTGCTAACGTATCATAGCTGTACTCTAACGATTCGAAAATATCACCATCTGGTCTAAAAGTAACTTCTGTTCCAACATCAGTAGTCACACCAGTTTCTTTTGTTGGATAAAGTGCTACACCTCTTTCATATTCTTGCTCATAAATTTTTCCATTTAAAAAAACTCGTGCATGTAAATGAGCTGATAATGCATTAACAACCGATACCCCAACACCGTGCAAACCTCCGGAAACTTTATAGGAATCTTTATCAAATTTTCCTCCAGCTCCAATTTTAGTCATTACCACTTCTAATGCAGAAACTCCTTCTTTAGCGTGAATTCCAACAGGAATACCTCGTCCATCATCTTTAACTCCAACTGAATTATCTTCATTAATCCAAACATCTATATTTTTACAATGTCCTGCCATTGCTTCATCGATGGAGTTATCTACAACTTCATAAACTAAATGATGTAATCCGCTAGCACCTATATCTCCAATATACATGGATGGTCGCTTTCTAACATGCTCCATCCCTTCCAATGCCTGAATACTGTCTGCTGTATAATCTTTCTTTGATTTTTCGCTCATAATTTCTCTATATTTTTGCCCTTTTTTAAAGCAAAACAAATATAAGCAATCTCTCTTTGATAAAGGATTTTAATGTGGTATAAAAAGGTGTTTTTATTAACAATTAAATTAACATAAAATAGATTTATGCTTGACAAGGAATTCTTATATCTATAAACGAAATACTCCATTTATTTTCGATAAAAGAGAAGTAGAAAGTATAGTTATACGTGTTAATTACTGTTATATTAATCAACGATGATAATTTTTGTATGGGTTGAATTTCTTTTTCATTTAAGTCACTATAATTCCAAAGCTGACTATCTTGTAGTGGATTGATAGTATTGGCAAAACATCCTTTTTTATCATAAATTTCATTTTCACAAACAACTTTAGGTAATTCTTCGAAAATTGGTAAATTGGAAATATTATTAAATGATAGCTCAAAAAAGCCAGTATTATTATTTTTTGATTTAAATTTTGAAATATCATACACCTTGCAAACAAAGGGAAGTGCTCCAGGAGATTCAATAATGTAGAATCCAAAATTGGTATCCATACATTCATTAAAACTTACAACATCTTTGTTACGAATAGCCGCAGAAAATTTTTTATAAAAAGTTAAAAATTCTTTATTATTCAATGAAGTTCGTTGCTTGTTAGTAGATGAACTATCCAACGAATCTTCTATGTTTTTAAATGAATTAGAATCTGTTTGAATAATTTCTTGAACAGTTGATAACTGCAATTGATCTTGCTCACTTTCGATAGTTGAACATGCCAATAAAAAAATGATTATGCTAATTAATAAAATGTATTTCATTACTTAACTATTTTCAGAATGGGTTTTCCAGTGCAAGCACTCGGTACGTTAATGTTTAGCAAAACAGCTAATGTTGCAGCAATATCGGGTATAATTATTTTTTCGGCGGTTGCTCCTGTTGGAATTTGGTATCCATACCACAATAAAGGCACATGTGTGTCGTAATTATAAGGCGAACCATGTGTTGTTCCAGTTTTGTAACCAGCATTTATCCAGCCCGAAGCCAACACATACACCACATCGCCCGAACGTTTTTGGTTAAATCCTCGTTGAATGTTTGCGGAAATGTTTTCGGTAATAATGGTGGTTTTTAAAGTGGTGGCTGTAAAAGTTTGACTAATACCTTCGAAGGTTAATAAGTAGTTGGCAATTTCTTGCTCTATTTGAGAGGCACTGAGGCTATTTTTAGCAATTATTTCGTGGTTTAAAAATACGTTTCCATTGCTGATGTTCTCGATTAAATCAACTTTCCATTTGGTGAAACAAAATGCTTTTAAATCGGCAGTCATTTTTAGTTTGTTAAAATAACCTGCCGGAATATGATTATCTATCAAATATTGAGGAACATCAACAGCACCATGGTCAGCAGTAATGAAAATAAGAATTTCTTCTTTTTTAAATTTTGTTTCCAGAAAGGCAAAGAAGGTCGCCAAATCGTTATCTAACCTCAAATAAGTGTCTTCGACCTCAACAGAAGTTGGTCCAAATTGGTGTCCGATATAATCGGGCGAAGAATAACTAATTGCTAAAAAATCAGTGATTAAATCAGCTCCTAGATTTTCTCCAACAATGGCAGCTAAAGCCATTTCGGTGGTAATGTTGTTTCCAAAAGGAGTGCTTTTTATTAAACTAAAATTTTCGTTGCTATCTCGTAAAGCGGGTAAATTATGCGGAAAAGTTGGTGTTTTTTCTCCTTTAAAAACTCCTTCATAAGGGTTGTTGTCGGCAATGCTTTCGGTATATTCAGTAATGGGCAACAACGAATTCCAAGGTAAGTTTAAGAAGGTGTTTGCCGAATTTTTTTTATTTACTTCGTTTACCCACTTTGGCAATTCTGTAAGATAATAAGAACTTGAAATCCATTTTCCAACATTACCCCCATCAAACCAATATGCAGCATCGGCTTTGTGTCCGGCAGGAAGAATTGCACCTCTGTCTTTTAACGAAACTCCAATTACTTTTCCTTTTAAGTTGGTGTTGAGTTTTAGTTGGTCAGTAATGGTGGTGGTTATCATGTTTTTGGGCGACATTAATCCATTTATTGATTCGCTTCCAATGGTTTTTACTGTTGTGTCTTGTGCACAATAAATCATTTCCTTATTTTCTTTATCGTACCAATCGTTGGCAATAATTCCATGATTTTCGGGCGTTGTACCAGTATAAATAGAGGCATGACCAGGACCA
This sequence comes from Flavobacteriales bacterium CG_4_9_14_3_um_filter_32_8, assembly GCA_002790175.1. Taxonomy (GTDB): domain Bacteria; phylum Bacteroidota; class Bacteroidia; order Flavobacteriales_E; family Vicingaceae. Next base: position 3,891 of record PFUQ01000233.1, on the reverse strand, counting down.
GTATAAGTCGGCATATAATTAAAGTGCGTGTTTTTGCAATTAAAACCGTTATTGATGATTTTTTTAAAACCATCGTTTCCCAATTTATTCCAATACCTATCAAGGTAATCGTAACGCATTTGGTCGATAACAATACCAATCACTAGTTTTGGTTTTTGTTGTTGAGCGAATACAAAAAATGGAGAACTAACTATTAATAAAAATAAAATCCTTTTCATTATGCTTGATTTTTGATGATAAAAAATAGCAATGAAACTCCCACTAAAACACTTATTACAATGTTTAATATGGCAAATAGAAAATTCCCTTGTTTTAACAATTCAAAAGTTTCTAAACTAAATGTTGAAAAGGTACTAAATCCACCACAAAAACCTGTGATAATGAATAATCTTAACGCTATGTTTCCCGAAATTTTTTCATTCAAATAAATGATTGCAATTGCCAAAATAAGACAGCTCAAAGTATTTGAAATAAAAGTTGCCAAAGGAAAATTTGTTACCACCAATTTAAATGTTAGTTTAGAAATACCAAATCGGCATAAGCTTCCTAAACCACCTCCTATAAAAACTGCTAATAAATTTGTCATTACTATATTTCTATTTTAAGATTAAATTGACGATTGGTAATTTTCATTAACCAAAATACAAATATACCAATACTACTTCCAAGAATTGCACCCACCAAAACATCACCAGGGTAATGAACTCCGACATAAATTCTACTATATGAAACCAGAACAGCCCATAACAACATAATTAATAACGTAAATTTATAATAGTTTTTAAATAAAAACCCTGAGAAAATAGCCAATGCAAAACTATTGGCAGCATGAGAAGATACAAAACCAAACTGCCCACCACAATACCCCTCAATAGTATGAACTTGTTGAGCAATTTCAGAATTATAGCAAGGTCTTAAACGTTCAAAAATATCTTTAAATAGATGCACAGAAATTTTATCCGAAAATAATATCAATATTCCAATAAAAAAACAAATGAATAAAGTTTTCCATTTGAATTTTAATACCGTAAAGAAAAATAAAAGGAAATAAAAAGGAACCCAAAAAAATTTATTGGTAACCCAAGAAAAAATAATGTCAAAGAATGGCGAATGAATACCGTTTAAAAACAGAAACAAATTGGTGTCAATATCATTTAGAGAAGTAAGGATAATTCTTAATTTTTATATTGTTCAAAAGTAAGAAATACTATAAACTTATCCTTCATAATTATAAAGCACTTTTTATCTCTTACATTTGTGTTAAGATATGGTGATTAGTTACAAATTTTCTAAAAACGAAAAGTTAAAAAGTAAGACAGCAATTGAATTACTTTTTAGTAAAGGTAAATCTATTCATGCTTTTCCGCTGAGAGTTGTTTATCTTAAAAAAATAAATTGCACAGGAACTTTAGTTAATGCAGGAGTTAGCGTTCCTAAAAAAAATATAAAATTAGCTGTAAATAGAAATTTATTAAAAAGAAGAATTAGAGAAGCTTATCGTTTAAACAATAACGAACTAAAGATACAGCTAAAAAAAAGTGGGATAGAAATTAATTTAATGTTTATTTATACCTCCAAACAAATTTTACCTTATCAAGAAATTGAAGATAAAATAAAAGTAATTTTATCTCGTTTAAATGAATTGAGTGAAGTGGTTAGTGAGTAAAATATTTATCGTTATCATTCGATTTTATCAGTTAAGTATTTCTCCTATTTTAGGACAAAATTGCAGATATACACCAACATGCTCTCAGTATAGCATTGAAGCCCTTAATAAATATGGACCGATAAAAGGAGGCTGGTTATCATTGAAACGAATTTTTTCTTGTCATCCTTGGGGAGGACATGGGCATGATCCAATCCCATAAGTTTGGATTTATTATTGATAGTAAAAATGAAATTTATTAGTATGAAAAAAAGAATTACCAGAATAGTTGCCATCATTTCAATTGCAGCAATATCAATAACTTCCTTCGGTTTTGCCGATAGTTATTTCGAAGTCTCTAAAAACCTCGACATTTTTGCTACCTTATTCAGAGAACTCAACATCTATTATGTTGATGATGCCGACCCAGGAAAATTAATGAAAACTGGTATCGATGCCATGTTAGAATCGCTTGATCCTTATACCAATTTTATTCCAGAATCCAACATGGAAGATTACAAAATGATGACTACTGGTCAATATGGTGGAATTGGTGCATTAATTCAAACACAAGACAATAAAGTTGTTATTTCTGAACCTTATGAAGGATATGGAGCTTTTAAAGCTGGACTTAGAGCAGGTGATAAAATTATAGCAATTGATGGGAAATCTGCATTAGGAAAAACCTCTAGCGAAATTCGTGAATTTTTATTAGGACAACCAGGAACAACACTAGAAATAACTATAGAAAGACCTGGTGAAACAAAACAATTTACCAAAACGGTAACCCGAGAAGAAGTTAAAATTAAAGATGTTCCCTACTTCGGAATGTTAAAAGATAGCGTTGGGTATATTAGATTGACAGGGTTTACAGAATCTGCCAGTGCAGAGGTAAAAACAGCATTAACAAGTTTAAAAGAACAACATGCAAAATCTATTATTTTAGATTTGAGAGGAAATGGCGGAGGACTTTTAAGAGAATCTGTAAATATTGTTAATTTATTTGTAGAAAAAGGAACGCCTGTGGTAAGCACCAAAGGAAAAATTACCGAATGGGATAAAGAGTATAGAGCTTTGTCAACACCAATTGACACAAAAATTCCTTTAGTTGTTCTAATTGATGGAAACTCGGCTTCGGCATCTGAAATTGTATCTGGTTCTTTACAAGATAATGATAGAGCAGTAATTATAGGTTCTCTTTCTTTTGGAAAAGGATTAGTACAACAAGTTAGACCTTTAAGTTATAATTCTAAGCTAAAAGTAACCGTTGCAAAATACTACACACCAAGTGGTAGATGTATTCAAAAATTAGATTATTCGCACAGAAATGGTGATGGAAAAGTGGATGAGATACCAGATTCTTTAATTACCGAATTTAAGACCATTGTAAATAAAAGAAGTGTTTTTGATGGCAAAGGGATTAGCCCAGATATTGATGTGGAAAGAAAAATGCTAAGCGATATTTCTGCAAGTTTATTGTTAAAAAACCTATTTTTTAATTACGCTACTGAGTATAGAATTAAACATGAAACCATAAATGAAGTACAGAATTTTTCGTTAACTGATGAGGAATATGAAGACTTCGTTCATTATTTAGAGGGGAAAGATTACTCTTATACTACTGAAAGCGAAGATATTTTGACTAAATTAGAAGAAGCTACTAAAGAAGACCATTATTTTGATGATGTGAAAACTGAATATGAAGCATTGAAAACCAAATTAACTCACAATAAAAAAAGCGATTTATATAAATTTAAAGACGAAATTAAGTACGTACTCGAAAGTGAGATAGTAACTAGATATTATTACCAAAGAGGACAAATAGAAAATTCATTTAAAAACGACCCAACTTTAGATGAAGCAATTAAAACATTAACGAATCCAAATTTATATCAATCTATTTTGGCAGGAACAAAAAAATAAGCACATGATAAATCATGTGCTTATTAAAATATCATTTACGATTAATTTTAGTTAACGGTTAATTTCTCAATTTTTGTTCCATTTTCACTATTTATTTTTACAAAATAAACACCTGATGATAATCCTTCAATATTAATTCTCTCTAAAGAAGAGTTTTTACTTAAAACTTTTTGTCCATTTAAATTAAATAGTTCAACATTATCAACATTTTTGGTGGAAGAAAGTTGGAAATAATTTTTTGCTGGATTTGGATACAATGATATTGAAGAAAGAGCATTAATTTCTTCTACGCCAACCGCATCTTCCACAGCAACATAAGTAGT